>JBFZAX010000174.1:0-4889 GCA_041308805.1 Candidatus Omnitrophota bacterium
CAGTTCGCGGTCGTGAAGAACAAGGAGGGCAAGACGAATGTCGGACAGCTGGCCGCGCTGGGCAAGAAAGAGGAGAAGCCCGCCGGCGAGCCTTCTGCGCCGGGCCAAAAACCCGCCAAGACGCCGTCGCTGTCGATCGACCTCCTCAAGCTGGATATCGGCCGCGTGGTCTATAAGGATTTTTCGGTCACCCCGGAGTCCGTGAAGACGTTCGATGTCAACCTGCATAAGGAATTCAGGAATATCACGGATCCGGCGCAGCTGGTCAAGATCATCGTCTATGAGGCGTTGCTGAAGACCGGTCTCAAGGGGTTGGCGGGCGTGGACATGTCCGCTCTTTCGGGGAGCGTCCAGTCGATCGTTGATTCGGGGGTGAATGAGGCGGCCAAGGCGGCTTCCTCGGCCATGGGTTCCGCTTCGACGGAAGAGGTCAGCAAGGGGTTGAAGTCCTGGCTGCCGTTCGGCGGGAAGAAATAGGCTCATGGTCAGCCTGTTCCTGATATTTTTCATCGTCGTCGTCATCACCCTGATCGTCGAGATCGCGGCGACGGCGCTGAAGCTCACCGGGCTGGATATCCACGCGGCCCGATTTCAGGCGCTCTCCGCGATCACCGGCACGGGCTTTACGACGCGCGAGACCGAGTCGGTGATGCGCCATCGCCAGCGGCGGCGCATCATCATGGTGCTGATGGTGTTGGGGCCGATCTGTTTCCTCGGGATATTCAGCTCGTTGCTCATCTCGATGCGCCAGGAGTTCTCGGTCTTCCATGTGATCCTCCTGCTCTTGCTGATCGTCCTGCTCCTTTTGCTCACCCGTAACCCGCGCTTTGTCTCCCTGTTCCATCGCCAGGTCGAACGCCAGCTGCGGCGCTACCGGTATCCGCGCCGGGTCCAGCTCGAGGAAGTCCTGGAGCTCGGGGGCGAGTACGGCGTTTTTGAATTGAAGGTTACGAACTCCTCTTCGCTGGCCAAGAAACCCCTGGCCGAAACGGGATTGAAGGATAAGGGATTGATCGTCCTGGCTATCGAGCGCGGCGGCCAACTCCAGGCTGTTCCCGGCGCCCAAGATGTTCTCGAGGCCGAAGATGTCCTCATCCTGTTCGGCCATCGCAAGGGGCTGGTCTCGTTGGCGCACCGCGATGGATAAGCTCTCCGTCCTGCGCCGCAGCCTTCTTTTTTCCGCCCTCGACGCGACGTTCCTGCCGAAGATCGCCGGCCGCGCTTTTTCGAAGGCCTTTGGGCGCGGGGAGACGATTTTTCAGGAAGGCGAGGAGGCGATGGGTTTTTATATCGTCGGCCGGGGCCAGGTCAAGATCTTCAAGCTGTCGCCCGGCGGCGGCGAACATATTTTGCATTTGATCGGGGAGGGGGGCGTTTTTGCCGAGGCGGTCGTCTTCGGCCGCCTGACGCGATATCCGGCCTTCGCGCAGGCTCTCACCGACGCGCAACTTCTCTTTTTTCCCAAACAGGATTTCCTCGGCCTCATGAAGGCCGATTTCGGCTTGGCGCTGGCGGTGTTGAACTCCGTCAGCGAGAAGTTGCGGTATTTCAACGCGCTCGTCGAAGAGCTCTCGCTCAAGAGCGCCGATGCCCGGCTCGCCAAATATCTTTTGGACCTTTCATCGCGGGCCCCGGGGGCCGTCTTCGCGCTCGGGGTCAAAAAGGTCGAGCTCGCCGCCCGTCTGGGCATCGCTCCCGAGACCCTCTCGCGCCTCCTGCGCCGCTTCAAGGCCCGCAAGCTCATCTCCCTTCAGAAAGACCGGATATGCCTCCTTTCCAAGGACCGCCTGCAGCGCGTCTGCGGCGGGGAGAAGGTATAGTGCACGAAAAGTCTCAATGTTTCAAGGTCTCAACATTTCAAGTTAGTCGATAGTCCATAGTCTATGGTCTATTGTCAAAACCGGGATCCGTTAGCCCGTTGGCCTGTTAGCCGGTTAGCCCGTCAACGGGCTAACCGGTATAGACAATCGACCATGGACCATCGACTATCGACTATTTTTCTCATTCTTGACTTACGTCAAGGACACTATTTTCCCCTCCGTGTATACTTGTTTCATTACAAGGAGGAGCGCCATGATGAAGACACTCACGAGAAAGATCATCCAGATCGACGAAGAGAAGTGCAACGGCTGCGGGATGTGCATCCCGAATTGCCGCGAGGGCGCCTTGGCGATCATCAACGGCAAGGCGAAGCTGGTGAGCGAGAGATACTGCGACGGCCTAGGGGCTTGCCTGGGGCATTGTCCGCAGGACGCCATCCGGATCGTGGAACGGCCGGCCGAGGCTTTCGATGAGTCCGCGGTCGAGGTCCATTTGAAGGCTGCGGTTCCCGCGGTCGCGGCGCATGGGCACGCGCACGCCGGCTGCCCTTCCGCCCGGGCCATATCGATGACCGAAAGGCTGAAAGAAAAAAATGCCGAGGGAAACGCGGGAGCCGGCGCTGGGCCGGCGGTCTCGCGGCTCGGCAATTGGCCCTTAGAGCTCTTGCTGGTGCCGGTGAACGCGCCTTACCTTAATGGGGCCGACCTCCTGATCGCGGCAGACTGTGTGGGGTTCAGCCTGCCGGATTTTCACGAGCGGCTGCTGCGGGGCAAGGTCCTGATCATCGCTTGCCCGAAGCTGGACGATGTCTCGCTGTACAAAGAAAAGCTGGCGCAGATGTTCAAGGCCAACGAGTTGAAGTCCGTCACCGTCGCGCACATGGAAGTGCCGTGTTGTTTCGGGCTGAAAATGCTGGTCGAGGACGCGCTGGAGGCTTGCGGCAAGGATATTCCGATGAACGAGGTTGTCGTATCCATTGAAGGGAAAATAAAGAATTTATAGTGATTGGAAATTTGCTCGCGATGAGATGTAAGCGAGGCGCTCGCGAAATAAGTAGAAATACGTGGAAATAAGTTGTGTCATTCTATCTTAACCGAAGACAACGAATTTCCATTTATTTCCACCTATTTCGCCCTTCACCATTTTGGTGCAGGGCTTATTTCTAATCACGGACACCATTGTTTTTCGGTTTTGACCATAGACCATCGACTATAGACTATCGACTGCGTGAGACCTTGAGACCCATTATGTGCGAATATGTACGAAACTGAACGAATCAAACAAGGAGGGATGCGATGAGTATGTTTTGCTATCAATGCGAACAGACCGCCGGCGGCAAGGGCTGCACGGTCCAGGGCGTCTGCGGCAAGAACGAAGACATCGCGAGTCTTCAGGATACGCTGCTGTTCGGCTTGAAGGGGATCGCCGCTTACGCGTTCCACGCCCGTGAGCTGGGCGCGCGCGACGAGCAAGTGGACGCTTTCATGCACGAAGGGCTGTTCTCGACGGTCACCAACGTCGATTTTGACCTTCAGCGCTTCGTGGGGTTGGTCCTGAAGTGCGGGGAAATGAACCTGCGCGTGATGGAGCTGCTCAACAATGCCCATGTCCAGAGGTTCGGCAAGCCGGTGCCTGTCGAGGTTACGACCGGCACGCGGCCAGGCCCGGGCATCGTCGTGACAGGGCATGACCTGCTGGATCTCTACGAGCTGTTGAAGCAGACCGAGGGCAAGGGGATCAATGTTTATACCCACGGCGAGATGTTGCCGGCCCATGGTTATCCGGAGTTGAAAAAGTTCAAGCACCTCCTCGGTAACTACGGCGGCGCGTGGCAGGAGCAGAAAAAAGAGTTTGACGCTTTCACGGGCGCGATATTGGCGACGACGAACTGCGTCCTGATCCCGAAAGATTCTTATCGAGAGCGCCTCTTTACGGTGGGGATCACGGGGGTCGCAGGGGTGCGGCATATCCAGGGCCGCGATTTTGCGCCTCTTATCGAAGCGGTCCGGAAGCTGCCGCCCCTGCCCGAAGAGAAAGGGCCGAAGGTGATGACCGGGTTCCATTACACCGCCGTGCTGGGGTTGGCCGACAAGATCGTGGCGGCGGTCAAAGCGGGCAAGATCCGCCGGTTTTTCCTCATCGGCGGATGCGACGGCGCCAAGCCCGGCCGCAACTACTTTACGGAGCTCGCCGAGTCTGTCCCTAAGGATTGCGTCATCCTGACGGTCGCCTGCGGCAAGTACCGGTTCAACAAGATCGACTTCGGGACGATCGACGGCATCCCGCGGCTGATCGATGTCGGCCAGTGCAACGACTCGTATTCCGCCATCCAGATCGCCCTGGCGTTAGCCAAGGTCTTCAACTGCGGCGTCAACGACCTGCCGCTGTCGATCGTCCTGTCGTGGTTCGAGCAGAAGGCGGTCGCGATCCTGCTGACGCTCTTTTATCTGGGCGTCAAAGGCATCCGCGTCGGGCCGACGCCGCCGGCTTTCATCACGCCTGGCGTCCTGAAAGTTTTTCAGGAGTCGTTCGATCTGAAGCTGATCGGGTCGCCGAAAGAGGACTTGCGGGCCATGCTGGGGTGAGAGGGAGGCAGCGCCCTAATAATTATTGACGACGAAAAGGTAATCGTATAAGATAACAATCAACGACGGACAGGCCCATGGTTTTTCATGGGTCTTTCGTCTTTAGACCGCCCGAGTCCGGCGATCCCATCATCACACAAGAGAGGTCCCATCGAAGAAATGGTCTTAGAGACGCCCACCTACTTGATCGACGAGAGGAGGCTGTTAAAGAACCTGGAGATCATCAAGGAGGTCCGCGAGCGTTGCGGCGCGAAGGCCGTCCTGGCGCTCAAATGTTTTTCCTCGTGGAGCGTTTTCCCTTTGATGAAGAAATATATGGACGGGACGACATCCAGTTCCGTCTATGAAGCCCGCCTCGGATACGAGAAGTTCGGCAAAGAAGTCCACGCCTATTGCGTCGCCTATTCCCCTGAAGAGATAAAGGAAGTCAGCCGGTTCGCCGACAAGGTCATTTTTAATTCGTTGGCGCAGCTCAAGAGGTTC
>JBFZAX010000175.1:0-13460 GCA_041308805.1 Candidatus Omnitrophota bacterium
ACGCAGGTGGCCGCGCTGGTCACGAAAAAAGGATATGTCGTCGAGAACATAGACGCCATGGTCCTCTTGGAGGCGCCCCGGCTGGCCCCTTTCAAGGACCGCATGCGGCGCAACATCGCGCAGGCCTTAAGGCTGCGGCCCGGGCAGGTCTCGGTCAAGGCGACGACCCATGAAGGGGTCGGCGAGGTCGGCCGCGGCGAGGCGGCCTGCGCGCACGCCGTGGCGCTGATCAGAAGATCGAAGAAGCATTAAGCTATTTTTCTGGGAGGGTATCATGAGCTGCCTGCTGAACATCATCCTTGTCGTCGCGATCTCGGTCCTCTTGTGGATCGTCTTCCTGCTGATCGTTTTCCGGCGGGAGGTCGAGGCGGTCTTTGAGCGTGATCCCGCGGCCCGCAGCTATCTGGAGGTGGTGCTGCTTTATTCGGGCCTTCACGCCCTGGTCCTGCATCGCATCGCCCATCTTTTCTTCAAATTGAAGGTACCTTTTTTGCCGAGGCTCTTGTCCCAGGTCGCGCGTTTCTTCACGGGGATCGAGATCCATCCCGGCGCCCAGATCGGCGAAGCCCTTTTCATCGACCACGGAATGGGGGTGGTCATCGGCGAGACCTCGGTGGTGGGCCGGAATGTCACGCTCTACCAGGGGGTGACCCTGGGCGGCACGGGCAAGGAAAAAGGCAAGAGGCACCCGAACATCGGCGATAACGTGGTCGTCGGCACCGGCGCGAAGATCCTGGGCAACATCACGGTCGGCGAGAACTCGTACATCGGGGCGAACGCGGTCGTGCTCAAGGACGTGCCGCCGAACTCGACGGTGGTCGGCGTGCCCGGCCGCATCACGAAGCAGGAGGGGCGCAAGATCGACACGGCCCTGGACCACGTTCATGTCCTGGACCCTTTCAAGCAGTCGCTGGAAGAGCTGGAGGAGCGTCTCGAGCAACTGGAGAAGAGGCTGAAGTGATATGGCGTTGACGATCCATAATTCCCTGACGAAGAAAAAAGAGGTTTTCGTCCCGGCCGTCCCGGACCAGGTCAATATTTACACCTGCGGGGTCACGGTCTACGATGATTGCCATGTCGGCCACGGCCGCAGCCTCTTCATCTTCGACAGTTTCAAGCGCTACCTGGAATTCAAGGGGTACAAGGTCAAGCTGGTGCGCAATATCACCGATGTGGACGACAAGATCATCAACCGCGCCCGGGAGGAGGGAGTCTCCTTCGAGACGGTCCGCAAGAGATACATCGACGCCTATTACCGGGACCTGGAAGATCTTGAGATCCGCAAGGCCGACTTCGAGCCTTTGGCCACGGAGAACATCAACTACATGATCGGTCATATCAAGAAGCTCATCGAGACCGGATACGCGTACGCCGCGGATGGCGATGTGTACTTCTCCGTCCGGGCCTTCGCGCCGTACGGCCGCCTTTCGGGGCAGAGCGTCGAAGATATGCTGACCGCGGTGCGCATCGAGAAGGATGAGAAGAAGAAGGACCCGCTCGATTTCGCCCTTTGGAAGAAGTCCAAGGAAGGCGAGCCTTCCTGGCCGAGCCCCTGGGGGCCGGGCCGGCCGGGCTGGCATATCGAGTGTTCGACGATGAGCCTGCGGTTCTTGAGGGTGGAGACGCTGGATATTCACGCCGGCGGCCGGGACCTTATCTTTCCGCATCACGAGAACGAGATCGCCCAGGCCGAGGCTTTGACCGGCAAGCCCTTCGCGACCTATTGGATCCACCATGGTTTGTTGACGATCAACGGGCAGAAGATGTCAAAGTCCCTGGGGAATTTTGTCACGTTGCGCGAGGTCCTCGGGAAGTTCAGGCCCGATGTCCTGAAGCTTTTTTTCCTCGGCGCCCACTACGGCTCGGCGATGGATTTCAGCTTTGAGGGGCTGCAGAAGAGCCAGCGCGCCGCCGAGAAGATCGAGGAGTTCCTTTCCCGGGCGCAGGGAGTGGGCCCCGGTTCCGAGGAGTCTTGCGGCAGCGGCTCCGAAGAAGAGGTCAGGCGCGCCGCCGCAAATTTCGAAAAGGCGATGGACGACGATTTCAACACGGCTCAGGCCCTGGCCGCGCTCTTCGAGCTGGTCGGGCTGGGCAATAAATATCTGGCCGCCGGCGACGGGGCGGCGGCGCGGCGGGCGGCCGATGAGTTGACCCGGCTCGGCCGGGTCTTGGGGCTGGGTTGGCGCCCTTCGTCAAAGGTCATGGAGGTCGGCGCCGACCAGCGCATCAAGGTTGACGGCGCGGCGGCCTCTTCGCTGTCGCAGCAAGAGATCGAGGGTCTTCTGGCCGAGCGCCGGGCCGCGCGGCGCCGCAAGGATTTCCGCCGGGCCGACGAGATCCGCGCGTACCTCAAGGAGCGGGGCGTGACCGTCGAAGACAAAGAAAAGAGCTCCTGAGCGCGATGAAACAGGGATATTTTATTACTTTTGAGGGGCCGGAGAAGAGCGGCAAGAGCACGCAGGCGAAGCTGTTGAGCGCGTACCTGCGCGGCCGGGGCTGTCGGGTCCTTTTTTTAAGGGAGCCCGGGTCGACGGCCATCGGAGAGAAGATCCGCCGGGTCCTTCTGGATAAGAAGAACGTCCGGATGTCGATGGCGACGGAGATGATGCTCTATATGGCCGCGCGGGCCCAGCTGGTGGAAGAGGTTATCCGGCCGTTCCTGAGCCGCGGGGGGATCGTCCTGTGCGACCGGTTCCTCGATTCGACCGTCGCTTATCAGGGATACGGGGCGGGTTTGGACACGGGGTGGATCGGCCGTTGCGGCCGGTTCGCGATCGGGGGGTTGGCGCCCGACCTGACGCTTTTGCTGGATTTTTGGAAGAGCCCGGTCCATTTGAGGAATGACAAGAGGCCGGACCGCATCGAGATGCGGTCCCGGGCGTTCCATGACCGGGTGCGGCGCGGATATTTTGAGTTGGCCCGCCGGGAGCCGCGGCGGATCAAGATCGTCCGCGTCCGGGATGATATCGCAGAGACGCAGCGCGTGATCCGGGAGACCGTCGAGACATGTCTTTTCAAGAGATCGTCGGGCAAGAGGCGGCCGTCGGGTTGCTGAAGGCGGCGTGGCGCAGCGGCCGGCTGGCGCACGCGTATCTTTTTGTCGGCCCGGCGGGGATCGGCAAAAAAGAGGCCGCTGTCAATTTTGCCAAGCTTTTGGTGTGCGCGTCGCCGCGGGGCGAAGAGCCCTGCGACGCCTGCGCGGCTTGCGTTAAATCGGCGGCCGGCAACCATCCGGATGTCCGATGGATCGTTCCCGACGGGCCGTTCATCAAGATCGACGCCGTGCGCGAGGCGTGTATTCGCCTCAGCCTTAAAGGATTTGAGTCGTCCCGGAAGGTCCTGATCGTCGAGGACGCCCATCGTTTTAATGAGGAGTCGGCGAACGCCCTCCTGAAAACGCTGGAGGAGCCTTCTTCGCATACGGTGGTGATCTTGCTGAGCGAGACGCAGGAGGCGCTTTTGCCGACGATCGTCTCGCGCTGTCAACGGGTGGCCTTTTCGCCGCTGAAGGCTCCGGTCCTGCAGGGGTTGCTCCGGGAACGTTTCCGCGTGGGGCCGCAGGAAGCCGTCTATTTGACCCGTTTGTGCGAAGGGAGCCTGGGCCGCGCCCTGGAGCGCCACCGGGCGCAGCTCTTCGGCCATAAGAATAAGATGATCGACGAAACGCTGGACCCGTCAGCGTCGGGCAAGGGCGTTTTTTCGGGGTCGTCCCAGGATGATGAGGCCGAGGATGCGCGCGCCGAAGCGGTCTTCACGGTCCTGGCGAGCTGGTTCCGTGATCTCTTGGTCGCGAAAGCCACGGGGTCGGCCGAGAGAGCTGTCAACAGCGACCGGGGCGCTGATATTCTGGCGCAGGCCCGGCGTTATTCGATCCAGGAATTGGAGGACCGTCTCGCGGCGGTCGCCGAGGCGGCGGCCCAGAGCCGGCGGCCGGCCAACAAGAAGATCCTGTGGGCTTATTTGAGGGCACAACTATGGAAATGATCACGCAGGTGCGTTTGCGGGAAATGGGGTCCTCCTTTTGCTGTTTGACGCAGGGGGCGGCGGTCAAGCCCGGGGATGTCGTTATCGTGGAGGTCGAGCGCGGCGTTGATTACGGCCAGGTCCTGACCGAGCCCGTCCAGGCGCCGAAGGTCGACGAGTCTTTCAAGAAGATCCTGCGGCCGGCCGCCGAGGCGGACCTGAAGCAGATCGAGGAGAACAGGAAAAAGGCGCGGGAGGCTTCGCAGACCTGCAGCCAGAAGATCCAGGAGCACAAGCTGGACATGAAGCTCGTAGGCGCCGAGTACGCTTTTGACCGTTCGAAGATCCTTTTTTATTTCACCTCGGAGGGCCGGGTCGATTTCCGCAACCTCGTCAAGGACTTAGCGAAGGTCTTCAAGGCCCGCATCGAGCTGCGCCAGATCGGCGTGCGCGACGAGGCCAAGATGTTCGGAGGCTTCGGGCCTTGCGGCCGGGAGCTGTGCTGCTGCCGGTTCCTCAAGGATTTCGAGCCGGTGACCATCAAGATGGCCAAGGACCAGAATCTGCCGTTGAATCCGCCGAAGATCTCCGGTCTGTGCGGCCGCCTGATGTGCTGCCTTTCCTATGAGCACCGGCATTATAAAGAGATGAGCCGCGGGCTGCCGCGCGAGGGAGAGCGCGTGGAGACCCCCGAGGGAAAAGGCAAGGTCATCTCCGTCAATATCCTCAAAAGGCTGGCTACGGTCGTCCTGGAGGACGGCAAGTTCGTCGAGGTTAGCTATCGGCGCGAATCCGCGCCGCGTCCCGGATAATATCATGGGCAAGATCTTTTACGTCACCACGCCGATCTATTACGTCAACGGGGTGCCGCATATCGGCACCGCTTATCCGACGATCGCCGCGGATTGCCTGGCCCGGCATAAGCGCCAACGCGGCGATGAGGTCTTTTTCCTGACGGGCACCGATGAGCACGGCCAGAAGATCCTCAAGGTCGCCCAGGACCAGGGGGTGACGCCGCAGGCGTTCGTGGATACGATCGTGCCTAAGTTCAAGGAAACATGGGCGAAGCTGGGGATCTCCTATGATGATTTCATCCGCACGACCGAGGAGCGGCACATCCGCACGGTCCAGTATTTCCTGCAGAAGCTTTACGACGACGGCGAGCTGTATCTGGGGACCTATGAGGGGCTGTACTGCGTGCCCTGCGAGGTCTTCTGGACCGAAAAGGAGGCCGTCGGCGACCTCTGCCCGGACTGTCAGCGCCGCCTGGAGCGTATCAAAGAGTCGAATTATTTCTTCAAGACCTCCAAGTACCAGGATTGGCTGACTGCGTATATCAAGGACAATCCGCAATTCATCCAGCCGGAATCCCGGCGCAACGAGGTCCTGGGATTTTTTTCCGAGAGCCGGCTCAACGACCTGTGCGTTTCCCGGCCGCGCCAGCGGTTGAGCTGGGGGATCCCGCTGCCCTTCAGCCCCGAGCACGTGACGTATGTCTGGTTCGACGCCCTCATCAATTACGTCAGCGCTCTCGGATTCCCGTCGGAAAAAGAGCGCTTCGAAAAGTTCTGGCCTTCGGCCTTGCACATCATCGGCAAGGACATCCTGCGCCAGCACGCCGTCTTCTGGCCGATCATGCTCAAGGCCATGGGGCTGCCGCTTCCCCAGCGGGTCTTCGCGCACGGCTGGTGGCAAGTGGGCAGCGAGAAGATGTCCAAGAGCCGCGGCAACGTCGTCAACCCGCTGGACCTCATCGATGAGTTCGGCATCGACGTCTTCCGGTATTTCCTGTTGCGCGAGGTGCCTTTCGGGGCGGACGGCGTCTTTTCGCGCGAGCTCCTGATCAAGCGGTACAATGCCGACCTCGCCAATGACCTGGGGAACCTGGTCTACCGGACCCTCACGATGGCTGAAAAATATTTTGATTCCCGCATCCCCGCGTGGGAGGAGGGGGAGCTCGACGATATTGCGCGTCAGGACCTGGTCCCGCGGCTGCGGCGCCTGCCGCAGGAGATAGATGAAGCGCTCGAAAAGCTCGATTTCGTCTCGGCGCTGGAGCATATCTGGGCCTTGATCGGCCGCGCGAACAAGTACATCGAGGAGACCAAGCCCTGGAACCTGAAGAAAGAGGGCCAGGTCCGTTCCCTGGAAAGTTTCATCGCCGTCCTGATCGCGGTCCTGCGGGCCGTGGCCGCCGAGACCGCGCCGTTCATGCCTCAGGTCGCCGCGAAGATCGCCGCGCAGATCGGTCCTGAAAAAGTCGCCAAGACCGCTCCGCTTTTTCCCCGCATCGATGTTGATTGACACGCATTGCCATCTCGACTTTCCCGATTTTGACCGTGACCGCGGCGCCGTGCTGGAGAGCGCCCGCCGCGCGCAGGTGCGCGCCGTCGTCAATGTGGGCGCGGACCTGACATCGAGCCGCCGCGGCCTCGCGCTGGCCCGAGCCGAAGAGGGCGTCTTCGCGAGCGTCGGGATCCATCCTCACGAAGCGAAAGGATCCTGCCCGGAGGCGCTGGAGGAGATGCGCGCTCTTCTGGCCGATCCCAAGGTCGTCGCGGTCGGGGAGGTCGGTCTGGACCTTTACAGGAACCTTTCGCCTCCCGAGGTTCAGGAGAAGGTCTTCCGGGATTTTATCGAGTTGGCCGCAGAGGCGCAACGGCCACTGATCGTCCATTCGCGCGCGGCGGCGGACAGGTCCCTGGGGATCTTGAAGGAGCAGGCCGCGGGCCGCGTCCCGGGCGTGGTCTTCCATTGTTTTTCCCAGGACGAGCCTTTTTTGCGGCGGTGCCTGGACGCCGGTTTTTTCGTTTCATTCACGGCCAATATCCTGTATCCGAGCGCCGAGGGGCTGCGGACGCTGGCGCGCGTTGTCCCGTCGGACAGGTTCTTTTTGGAGACGGACGCGCCTTTCCTGGCGCCGTCCTCACGGCGGGGGCGCCGTAACGAGCCCGCCTATCTGACGGAATTGGCGCAGGAGGTCGCGCGCATCAGGGGGTGCGAGTTCGACGCCGTCTGCGCCCAAACGACGGAGAATGCGAAAAAGTTCTTTGGTATAAAGATTGATTTTTAGGTTAAGAAGGTTAAGCAGGTTAAGGATGTTAAGAAGGTTACCCCGCAGCCAGTCCCGCCCTCTGGCGGGACGGGCGGGATTCCGCCCCACGGCCGGAATCCGGAAAAACCAGGAGCCACGGGCGTAAGCCCGTGGGGCTCCACGGACGAAGAGAGGATAGCGTGAGGCACAAAGTCGCCCTGGTGAAGTGCTCGAGCTACGCGACGGCCGAGGTTGAGGAAGCGGTCAGGAAGTCCGTGGATCTTTTGGGCGGGGTCCGCGCGTTCGTGAATCCCGGCGAAAAGGTCCTCATCAAGCCCAATCTTTTGATGGACGCCGCTCCCGAAGAGGGCGTCGATACTCATCCGGAGGTCGTGCGCGCGGTGATCCGGCTCTTGAAGACCGTGACCCCCCATCTTTATTGCGGAGATTCGCCGAGCGTGATGGGCGAGCGCAAGGATGTTCAGGAGGTCTATGAAGCGAGCGGGATGGCGCAGGTCTGCCGGGAAGAAGGCGCAGAGGCGGTTTATTTCACGGCCCCTAAGATGGTCAAGGGGCATCCGCTGACGCAGTGGGCTTTTGATTGCGACCGGCTGGTCAACGTGCCCAAATTCAAGACGCACGGGTTGATGGTTCTCACCGCCGGGGTCAAGAATCTCTTCGGCCTGCTCATCGGGATGTATAAGATGAGGGCTCACCGCGATCGGCCGCGGCCGCGGGATTTAAGCCGTCTTTTGGTCGATCTTTACGAGATCCGCAAACCCGAGCTGACCGTATGCGACGGCATCGTGGCGATGGAAGGGGAAGGCCCCGGTTCCACGGGAACGCTGCGCAAGATGGGCCTGATCGCGGCGGCCACCGACGCGGTGGCGCTGGATATGGTCCTGGCGGTCTTGATGGGCAGGGACCCGTTGGATATCCCGACGAACCGCGAAGCCGTGGCCCGCGGCTGGGGTCCCGCTGACCTTTCGTCGATCCAGCTTTTAGGGGAGAGTCTTCAAGCCCTGGCGGCTTCCGATTTCAAATTACCGAAGACTTCTTTTTTGAATTCGCTGCCGGAGTGGGCCATTGCTGTCTTGAAGCGGTTTTTGCTGGTCCGGCCCGAGGTCGATCTTCTTTTATGCCGGCGTTGCGGCCGGTGCCAGAAGATCTGTCCGGCCGGCGCGATCGTTGTGGAAAGGCGCGGCGTGCGCATCGACCGCCGCAAGTGCTTTTTGTGCCTTTGCTGCCAGGAGGTCTGTCCTTATAAGGCGATGCGGGCCCGCAAGAGCCTGCCCTTGAGATTGTTGACGGGTTAGAGAGGCGGGGCCGGGGGTTTGATGGTCCGGCCGTCTCTGTGCGAAAGGATGCCACGATCATGAAGCAGAACAGCAAGGTCATCCCGTTTTTGTGGAAGGAGGGGCGGGTGCGTCTGTTGGACCAGACGCGGCTGCCCAACGAAGTCGTCTATGTGGATTGCCGTCGGGCGCGCGATGTGTGGCTCGCGATCAGGAAGCTGAAGGTCCGCGGCGCCCCTTTGCTGGGCATCGCGGCGGCCCTCGGCTTTTGGCTGGGATTTAAGAGTCTGCGCGGCGGCCGAGGCGACGATCTCATCCGGGAGGCCCGCCGGCTGCGCGCCTATCTGGTGTCCAGCCGCCCGACCGCGGTCAATGTGGCGTGGGCGCTGCGGCAGATGGAGGAGGTCGTCGTTCATAACGCCCATTTGTCGAAAGACAGGGTCCTTGCGGCCCTCGAGAAAAAGATCAAGGAGATCATTGACGACGATGTTCGGATGTGCCTTCGGATGGGCGAGCACGGCGCGCAGCTGGTGCGGGACGGCGCCCGGTTGTTGACGGTTTGCAATGCCGGGGGGCTGGCGACCAGCGGCGGGGGGACGGCCCTGAGCGTTTTTTATCGGGCGCAGAAAGACGGCAAAAAGATCTGGGTCACCGCGTGCGAGACGCGGCCGTTGCTGCAGGGCGCGCGCCTGACGGCCTGGGAGCTGGCCCAGGCGAAGATCGATGTGACGCTCATCTGTGACAACATGGCCGCGGACCTGATGCGGCGCCGCGCCGTCGACGCGGTCTTCGTGGGCGCGGACCGGATCGCCGCCAACGGCGATTTTGCCAATAAGATCGGCACCTACATGCTGGCGGTCTGCGCGCGCCATCACGGCATCCCTTTTTATTGCGTGGCGCCTTTTTCGACGTTCGACATGAGCCTCTCCGACGGCCGGGCGATCCCGATCGAAGAGCGCGATCCCGCAGAGGTCACGTCGCTTTATTTCCGCAGGCCCATCGCGCCCCCGTCGGCGCGCGTCTTCAATCCGGCTTTTGACGTGACGCCGCACGCGCTGGTCACGGCGATCATCACCGAGAAGGGGGTCATTCGCCCTCCTTTCGGCAAGAACATCCGTTCCCTTTATGGCTCAGGCGCTGGAAAAAATAAAAGAGATCGCGCTCGTTGAGCGGTTCCGCCGGGGGTTCGGGACGCCGGACCCCTCGGTCATCGTCGCGATCGGCGATGACGCCGCGGCGGTCGCCCTTTCTCCGGACCGGTGTCTTTTATTGACCTCGGATATGCTGGTGGAATCCGTCCATTTCCGGCGGGGGGAGGACCCGCGCCGGGTCGGCTATAAGGCCTTAGCGGTCTCGGTCAGCGATATCGCGGCGATGGGCGGGTGGCCGAAATACGCGTTGGTCAGCGTCGGTTTGCCTTCTCGCGGCGCCGCCCGGCTTGCTTCGGGCCTGCTGGCGGGGATCCGGCGTTGCGCCCGGAAGTTCGGGGTGGCGGTGATCGGCGGCGATACAAACCGCAGCGGCCGGCTGGTGGTGGATGTCACCGTCATCGGAGAGGTTGAGAAGAAAAAGATGGCGTTGCGCAGCGGCGCGCGGCCGGGCGACCATGTCTTTGTTTCCGGCCCTTTAGGCGGGTCGGGGAGGGGTAAGCATCTGACGTTCACGCCGAGGGTCCGCGAAGCGCGGTTCCTGGTGGAGAATTTCCGGGTGACCTCCATGATCGACCTTTCGGACGGGCTGGCGATGGACGCGGCCCGTGTCGCCCGGGCGAGCGGGGCCGGGATCCTGCTGTTTGAACAGGGCATCCCCAGGGCCCCGGCCGCCCGCACCACCGCGGCCGCGTTGTTCGATGGAGAGGATTTTGAGCTGCTCTTTACGGTTCCGGCCGCGCAGGCGGCGGGGGTGGCGCGGGCCGGCGCACGGAGAAAAACGCCTTTTGTCTTTTATCCGGTCGGCCGCGTCACGGACCTTTTCAAGGGGGTCAAGATGCTGCGCCGCGGCGGTCGTCTTTGGGATGTGCCTTGCGCGGGCTTCAGGCATTTTTGACCTGTTTTTCATGCAGCTGCGGGGGTCGTTTTGAAAGACGTCTTTGTCTATGTTTCCGAGAGCGAGGCCCAGACGCGGGCTCTGGCCGCCCGCATCGCGGCGGGCCTGCGGGCCAACGATTGCCTGGCCCTGACCGGCGATTTCGGCAGCGGCAAGACCGTCTTTGTGAAAGGCCTGGCCGAAGGGCTCAAGGTCAGAAAAAAACAGTATGTCTGCAGTCCCTCGTTTGTTATACTGAAAATATACCAGGGCCGGCGACCGCTGTATCACTTCGATCTTTATCGCCTGGGCCGCTCCCGGGACTTCGAAGACATAGGGCTGGCCGAATACCTGCGCGCCGGCGGGGTGGCAGCGGTGGAGTGGGCCCAGCGGGCCAGGAGCTTTTTTCCCGACGATACTTTGTTCGTTTCTTTGAGGGTCCGGGGCCGTCATCGGCGCGTTTTGAGATTTTCAACGCGCTCGCGGCGGCTGCGGCGGGTTTTGCGCCGTCAGGAGGCGTGACCGATGTTTGAGATGGGGTCGTTAGGGCTCTACGCGCGCCCGATATTTTTGGGCGCGGGAGTATTGATCGCGGGTCTCGTCGTGTTGTGGGTCGCGCGGGTCTGCCGTCCTGTCGAATCTTTTCTCGCATCCGCGCGCGGGCTCTTAAGCGGGGCCGTCCTGCGCAAAGGCCGCGTGCCGCCGTTCTACATCCGAGAAGAGGTCAAGGGGATCTATAAAGGCCGCGACGTCTGCGTTGGTATCGTCTTTTCCGGTTTCAAGGGGGAGTTCCTGCCTTTGCCTTTGGTCCGCATGCGCTTGCGCGAGGTCATCGGGTATAACTCGAGCCGGCTGCCGAATTACGCGAAGATCGACAAGAACTTCATCGTCTATAAGCCTGCCGCGTCGCTCCTTTGGGGGGTCTTTGACCGCGGTTATCCTTTGCTTTTTTCCGATAACTATCTTTCGATCGCGCTCGAAAAGCTCTTGGCGACCGCCGAGGATGTGGAGCGCGGCCGCACGATCAACGAACTTTATAAATGAGATTTCTCTGCGTCGATACGTCCTCGCCTTATTCGGTCGTGGCGGTCGGGGATGAGAGGAAGCGCTGGGCCGGCGGCCGGCGTTTCTTTACCCGTCATCGCTGCGACGGTTTGATCTCTCTGGTGACCGCCTGCCTGAAGAGCTCGCATCTTTCCCTTTCAGATATCGATATTTTCGCCGTCGGGGTGGGCCCCGGCTCCTTTACGGGATTGCGCATCGGCCTGGCGACCGTCAAAGGCCTGGCCGCAGTTTCCCGCAAGCCGTGCCTTCCTTTTTCAAGCCTTGAAACGCTCGCGTTCAATGATCTTCCTGCCGCCGCGCGGCGCTTGGGTGTCGTGGTGGACGCCCGACGCTCGAGCGTCTATGGGGCTTTCTTCGCCCGCGGGGAAGAGGCCCTCGGGGTCCGGCGGCTTTGCAAGGATTTCCTCTTGGGGTCGGCGCAGGCCGAGGGCAAGATCTGCGGACAGCTGCGCGGGAGCGCCGCCGCACTGACTGGGGACGCGACGCCGTTGTTCTGCCCGGCTCTCCCGGGTCCGCGCGGTCAGGACCGCGCGAAGCCGCGCTGTCTGCCGAAAAGATATTGGTATCCGACGCCGGCCGGCATTTGGCGGACGGCTGTCGCGGCCGCCCAGGGCCGCGGGACCGTCAGCGCCGAGCGGCTCTTGCCGACGTATCTTTATCCTCATGATTGTCAGGTCCGTCCCGCGGGGAAGAGCCGATGACCCAAACAGCTTCGTGCTATCGTCAGACATGGGTGGAGATCGACCTCAGGGCGGTCGAGCATAACTTCAACGTTCTTAAGAGTCATTTGCCGGCGACGACCCGAATGATGGCGGCGGTCAAGGCCAACGCCTACGGCCATGGGATCTTGGAGGTTTCCGAGAGACTGGCGGCGTGCGGGGTCGATTATCTGGGGGTCGCCTGTGTCGATGAGGCTTTTTTCCTGCGCCGCCACCGGATCAAGACGCCTATCCTGCATCTGGGCGCTTTTCTCAAAGGAGACGTCGAATTTCTCGTCCAGCAGGATATCACGGCCACCGTGTCGGACCTTTCATTGGCTCGGCGCCTCAACGAGGCGGCTCGGCGCCTGAAAAAGAAGGCCAAGGTCCACGTCAAGATCGACACGGGGATGGGCCGGCTGGGGGTCTGGCACGGGGAGGCCGATGATTTTGTCTTGAAGGTCTGCGGGTTGCCGCACGTGAGCGTCGAAGGGCTCTACACGCATTTCCCCAGCGCGGACAGCGATGAGGCCTTCACCCGTTCCCAGATCACCGTCTTCTGTTCGCTCGTCGACCGGCTGCGCCTGAAAGGGGTGGAGATCCCTTTCAAGCATCTGGCCAATTCGGTGGCCGTCCTGGGCTTCGAAGACGCGCATTTCAATCTCGTGAGGCCGGGCCTCGCGCTTTACGGCCTCTATCCGCGCGAAGACCTTAAGGAGCGGGTGGCGCTGCAGCCCGTGATGAGCTTTAAGACCAAGATCGCTTATTTAAAGACCCTCGAAAAAGGCCGCTCCATCAGTTATGGCCGTACCTATGTGACCCGCCGCCGCACGCGGGTCGCCACCCTTCCGGTCGGCTATGGCGACGGGTATAACCGCCTGCTCTCGAACCGCGGGCAGGTCCTTGTGCGCGGCCGTTTGTGCCCGGTGGTCGGGGTCGTCTGTATGGACCAGACGATGGTCGATGTGGGCGCGGTCCCGCAGGCGCGGGTTGAGGATACGGTAGTCCTGATCGGCCCTTCAAAAGGAAAGAGCATCCGCGTCGAGGAGATCGCCCGGCTGTGCGGGACGATCCCGTATGAGGTCGCCTGCTGGATCTCGCCGAGAGTGAGAAGAGTGTATCTCGATTGAGATCTAGGATTGCAAGGTAAGAACGTCTATAGTCGATAGTCTAGGGTCTATTGTCAAAACCAAAAGGATGGAAGCCTGAGGTCCGATGACGGCAGGTTAAGGAGGTTACTGCGCCAAGCTTAAAAAAAGAAGCAAGCTTTTGCCTTTTATCCTGACAGCAACCTTCTTAACATCCGTAACCTAAGACCGTTCTTTTATCCATCGACAATCGACTATTGACCATCGACTATCGACTAATTTGCTTTAAGAA
>JBFZAX010000176.1:0-2634 GCA_041308805.1 Candidatus Omnitrophota bacterium
ACGCAGATTTTCGCGGATGAAACGCAGATAGCCACAGGAAAGTCTATAGTCGATAGTCAATGGTCGATTGTCTATGGAAAGCAAAAATGGTGAGGCCTTTAGGTTTTGACTATAGACCATAGACTATGGACCATCGACTACGTTGAGACTTTGGGACGTTGAGACCTTGAGACTTTGTCTCAACCCTGCCTGGGCCATTCGATCACGCACGCGCCCCAGACGAGGCCGGCGCCAAAGGCGTCCAGGACGACGATGTCGCCCGGCTTGATCCGGCCCGCCTCGTAAGCCTCGCAAAGGGCCACGGCGGTCGAAGCCGAAGACATATTGCCGTAATGAGCCACGTTGAAAAAGATCTTCTCCCGCGGCAGCTTCATCTTGCGGGCCACCGCGTCGAGGATCCTCATGTTCGCCTGATGCGGGATAAAACAATCGATATCTTCGACCTCGAGCTTGCATTTCTTGAGCGCCTTGCAGGCCGCGTCCGACATGATCTTGACGGCGAGCTTGAAGACCTCGTTGCCGCGCATCTTGATGAAATGCAGCCGCTGGTCGACCGTCTCCCGGCTCGCCGGCTGACGGCTGCCGCCCGCGGGCACCATCAAAAGATCGGCCATCGAACCGTCGCTGCCCAGGTAACTGGCCAGGATGCCCCCTTTATCGACCGGCGCCAAAACCGCGGCGCCCGCGCCGTCGCCGAACAAGACGCACGTATTCCTGTCTTTCCAATCGGTCAGGGACGAAAGTTTTTCGGCGCCGATCACGAGAGCGTTCTTGTAGGCGCCGCTGAGGAGGAACTGCTGCGCCATGACGATGCCGTAGACAAAACCGGCGCACGCGGCGCTCACATCCAGACAGGCCGCGTTCTTCGCTCCCAAGGCATCCTGAAGCAGGCAGGCGGTGGCGGGAAAAGGCATGTCGGGAGAGATCGTCGCCACCAGGATCAGATCGAGCTCTTCGGCCTTAAGGCCGCTTTTCTTCAAAGCCTGACGGGCCGCATTGAGCGCCAAGACGCTGGTCGACTCGTTGGCCGCCGCGAGACGCCGTTCCCGGATCCCGGTGCGGGTCGAGATCCACTCATCGCTGGTATCGACCATCCCTTCCAGGTCCTTGTTGGTCAAGACCTTGGAGGGAACATAACAGCCGAGCCCGATGATCCCAATCCTCTTGGGGATGTTTTTCATGCGGTGATCTTGGCAGGAAGCTTCTTAACCTGTTCCATGATGCTTTGATTGATATTGCGCTCGACCTCTTCCCGGGCGAAGCGGATGGCGTTCTTGACCGCCTTCGCCGAAGAACGGCCGTGGCCGATGATGACGACCCCGTTCACGCCCAACAGGGGCGCGCCGCCGTACTCGGAATAATCGATCCTCCTCTTGAAATTCTTGAAACTTCGGCGGGCCAAAAGATATCCGAACCGCCCCCAGAAACTCGCCAACAGCTCCTGGCGCAATGACGCCGACAGGGTCTCCGCGACGCTCTCGGCCACCTTAAGGGTCACATTACCCACATAACCGTCACAGACGATGACATCGCAGCGGCCGGAGAAGATCTCCTTGCCCTCGACGTTGCCGATGAAATTCACGGGGCTGTGCTCTAAAAGCTGGTAGGTCTCCTTGACGAAATCCGTCCCCTTCGACTCCTCTTCTCCGACGTTGAGCAACCCCACCGCAGGATCCTTCTTGCCGAGGATCTTTTCAAAATAGGCGCTGCCCATAAGCCCGTACTGGACCAGATGCAGGGGCTTGGGATCGATATTGGCGCCGGCATCGATCACCAGGCTGACGCCCGTCTGGTTTGGCATGACAATGGCGATCCCCGGCCTCTCGATCGACTCCAGCAATCCCAAAAAAAGCGTCGCCGCGCAGACCACGCCTCCGGTGTTGCCGGCGCTGAAAAAAGCCTGGGCCCGGCCTTCCCTGAGGAGGTTGACGCCGACGGAAATAGAGGAATTCTTCTTCTTGCGCACCGCGGCGGCGGGAGACTCTTCCATCCCGACCACCTCGGAAGCATGGACGACCTCGATGCGGGAAGGATCGAAACGATAACGGGATAATTCCTGGCGAACGACCGGTTCCTGCCCGACCAGCGCGACGCTCACCTCAAGGCTCTTGACCGCATCGATGACGCCAGCGACCACGACCTCGGGCGCGTGGTCCCCACCCATCGCATCCACGGCAACTTTGATCACGCCTTCTCCTCGTTATCTTTATTGGCTCTTTTTCTTTTTCTTCTTCTCGGCCTTGCGGGTCTTCTTGGCCTCGAAATCCAGCACCAGGCGGCCCTGATAATAACCGCACGCACCGCAGATCCGATGCGGCAATTTGGCCTCCCGGCACTTAGGACAAACCATCAGCTGCGTCTTCTCGATCTTCCAGTGGGTGCGTCTCCTGCGGCCCCTGGACCTGGAATGTCGTCTTCTTGGATTTGGCATGTGATCAGGCTCCTTTTGATTTAGTCGTCAGCCGTCAGCCATCAGTCTTCAGTCAAAACCTTGACCAAGGCGTTAATGGCAAGTGCATTCTTCCTCATTCAAATCCGCCCCGCACTTGGGACAAATTCCCAGGCAATCCAGGCGGCAAAGAATCTTTGAAGAGTGGCCCAGGATGATCTCCTGACGGATGTCATCGTCCAGGA
>JBFZAX010000177.1:0-5463 GCA_041308805.1 Candidatus Omnitrophota bacterium
GGGACAAGAATACTGGCTGGTTGTCCCAAATTTGCGTAGGTAACAGGCATGCCTGTTCCCTACGTGATTTAAAGCCAGAAAAATCAGATGTTATTAAACTTCCGCTCGTAGTCGAGCTCCATGCCGTAGGGGAAGTCCTGGTAGGCGTAGAAGATAACGGGGATGTCGGCGTCGGAGTATTTCAGGAGCGCCTTGGTGAAGCGCTGGCGGAGGTCGTCGGAAAGGATCACGTATTTCTTCAGCTGCACCTCCAGCGTCCCGCCCTCTTTGTTCAAGCGGAAGTAGCCGGTCGTCTTCGAAGCCACCTCAAAGTCCTCGTAAAGCCCCTGTTTGATCTCCTCGGGATACACTTTTTTGCCGTGGGCCTCCATGTATCTGTCCTTGCGGCCGCTGACCCATACCAGCGGTAGCCGCAGTTCGGGCATCATCGCCCCGAGCTTGAGGTCCGCGAGGATCTTTTTCATCTTGTTGTAAGGGATGATGTCGCCGCGGTCGCGCGAGTTGTAGCGGATCAGCGGGATGAGCATATGGGGGCTGAGCATGGAGAAGACCAATTCTTTGTCTTCGCCGGTCTCCGGCAGCGCCTCCAGGAACATGCGGTGCGGGTAGTAGTGGAAGAGGATCGGGCAGACCTTTGACCAGGGGCCGAAGAGCGCCTGCCGCAGGGTCTGGTCATTTTGCGCCCGTCGGCGCAGCGCGATCGTCTGCGCCGATTCATGGAAGAGGTTCAAGTCCAGCTCCGCGATGCCCATCGTCGCGCCGATGAGCCGGCCGTCGGGCCGGTCAGGATCGAAGTCCATCAGGTGCCCCAGGTAAGAGCGCATCGACTCGGAGAACCAATCCTCGCCGGAGATCAGGCTGACCCGCATCTTCTTCCAGTTAAGGCCTTCCTCCAGTCCGTCCTCCAGGAGCTTTTTTAAAAAATGAGGGTCGCTGACGACCAGGGTCTGGTCGAACTTCGGCGAGAACTTCTTGATGATCGCCAGGGCCATATCGGGCCGCACGCTCGTCTCCGCGAGCTTGAGGCTCGTGTGGACCTTGACGCCCATCGGGATGCAATTGACCAGGAAGGTCTTTTTGCGGCTGATGCCGAAGGTGTAGTCGAGGGCGGTGTCGATCGACTTGGCCGTGTCGCGGTAATTGCGCGGGGTGTTGATGCCGAAGGAGAAGACGCCGGAAAACCAGGAGCTCGACATCCCCAGCTTCATCCCGTCGATCGTGCCGCCGACGCACAGCTCTTCGATCCCGTGCGCCGCGAAGGTCTCGTGTTTGTCGATGAGCGGGACGAAGCTCTTGAACTCCTCGGCCGTCGTGATCGAGCCCGGGTCCACGCGGCGCTGCGCCAGGAGCTTGCGGTAGGCGGGCACGCGGCTCGCCGCCCGGCGGAACGCCGGCAGCAGGAGGGTGCGGCCGAAAGCCTCCAGCTGCTCAGGGTCGGCCGAGCATAAAAAGCGGATGACGCGTTGCCGGCTCTGGCGTTCGAAGATCTGAGCGAAGGGGAGCAATCAGGACCTCAAGAGGTGTTCGAAGTTTTTGAAGAAGATCTTTTCTTTGATCTCAGGGGAGAGCTTGAGCGACGCGACGGCGTCAACGTGGTCTTTCATGCGGTGCGTATGGCCTTCATAAGGCATGGGGAAGTCCGTGCCGAAGATGATCTTGTTCTCGCCGACGCGCTCGACGAGCTCCGGGGTCAGGAGCTGCCGGATCTCGTAAGGATATGCCGAGGTGTCGATATAGACCTCGGGATTTTTTTCCACGATCATGAAGGCTTCGTTCTGCCACAGGGTGCCTAAATGGGTGAGGACGATCTTTAAGTCCGGAAAGGCCACCGCCACCTCGTCGAGGAGGATCGGGTCCGCCTGGCTGAGCTTGACGAGACACCCGAAGGGGGTGGAGCCGGTGTGGAAGACGACCGGGATGTTGAGCTGGGCGGCTTTCTGGTACAGCGGCCAGGCGATCCTGTCGTTTGGGGCGAAGTCCTGCAGCGGCGGATGGAGCTTGAGCCCCTTGAGCCCTAAATTCTTCACCGCGTTCTCCAGGATGGCCGGCGCGTCGGGGTTTTTCGGGCTGACCGAGGCGAAGCCGATGAATTTTTCCGGATAGCGCTGGCAGATGCCGGCGACGAATTCGTTCGACGCATAGAGGATGGGGCCGTCGACGGCGAAGAGGACGCTGCGGGCGATGCCGGCCTCGCGCATCTGCTCGAGGATGACGTCGACGGACAGGAGGGGGATCGTCTCCTGGATCCTCTTGAAAGAAGCGATGCTCTCCAAAAAACACAGGTATTTCTCTTTTTCCTGCATCATCTTTTCGAGCTCGATCAGATGGACATGGGCATTGATGATCATCATAGGGTCGGTCCTTCCTGGCGCGGGAGGGTTCCTTTAAAAGGGTCGTAGAGGGCGAAACGGGGGGCGGCCGCCAGCGTTCCCCAGCCCAAGAGGGCTTTGACGGCTTCCAGGCTCATCAGGACCGCGGTCAGCCAGACGAGCGGCGCGAACGAAGGGATGCGGCCGGCCTTGATGCGCTCGATCGCTTTCGGCGGGTAGAAATCCCCTATTCCTTCGATCCGGGTCAAGGATTCGAGCATTCTCAATTTCATCTGCTGCATTTCTTCATCGCGGATATCTTTGACGGCCTTGCCGGCCGTCGGGAATCCGTAGACCTCTTCTAATGACGGGGTGTCTTTCGTGAAGACGCGCACATTGCCGAACGGAAGGGCCCAGCCTTCGACGAGCGGGATGCCGAGCCGGCGGCAGGCGCGGCTGATGGTGAGGCACGGCCGCGTGCTGTCGACCGCGAGCAGCGCGACGGACACCTTAGAGAGGATCCTGTCGATATTCTCTTCGGCGATGATGTTGTAGATCTCGACTTTCAGTCCCGGGTTGATCCTTTTGAGGAATTTTTCGGTGACCGCCACTTTCGACCTGCCGATCGTGTCGCGGAAGGCGAAGACCTGGCGGTTGAGGTTGGTGGGGTCGAATTTGTCGTTGTCGGCGATCTTAAGGGTCCCTACGCCCGCGCGCGTCAGGATCTCGGCGATGACGCCGCCTAATCCGCCGACGCCGAAGACGGCGACGGACGCGACTCTGAGGGTCTGCTGCTGGGCATCGGTCAGCAGGCCGATGTTGCGGTCAGTGAGTTGGATGTAAGGGTCAACGGGCATGAGTGAACGATAGTTTCAACGTCTCAACGGAGTCGATAGTCCATAGTCTATGGTCAAAGCCGAAAAGCCTCATCGTTTGGCTTCGGTCTTTTATCCATCGACAATCGACCATTGACCATCGACTATAGACTTATTCGCGTTTTAAAAGAACGCCTTCATCTCGACATAAAAAAGATTCTGCTGGCGCTGGAATTCGCTGTCCTCGTTCTCGACGTAGAGCTGCGCGCCGGCCGCGACGTCCAGGTTCTCGCGCACGTTGTAGCGCAGCTCCGGGTTCACGAAGACGCTCGCGCCCCGCGGGTCCACGATGGTGGCGAGCTTGGCCTTCAGCAGAGGGGTCAGCTCGTGCAGGACCATGAAGCTGATGAGGTTCTTTTCCAGGCTGAGCCGTTCGCGGGAATCCAGGAGGTTCGTCGAGAAGGTGTCGTAGTCGCCGTTCGCCGCGCCGTTGTAGAAGTATTCGACGATGCCGGTGGTCTTTTCCGTAAAGGAGTGGTCGAGGCCGATCGAGGCGCGCGCGTATTCTTCGTCGTCGGAATAGGTGTAGGTGAATTCTCCCCGGAACCCCGCCTGGCCCAGGTAGCCGTCGAAGCCGAAGCCGCTGACTATCCGTTCCTGGTGGTTGCCGGCGATGACGAAGGTGTCATAGGTGTCGAACTTTTTGAAGAGGCGCAGCACTTGGCTCATCCCGGAAGGATCGCCGGCCGGGCCGTAGATGAGGTTGAGGCTGGTGAAATCGTCGCTGAAGAATTCGACGTTGAGCGCGTCGAAGCCCAGCCGCTCGTCGTATTCGAGCGACGTCGGCAGAGGCTGGTTAAAAATGTCCGCCGGGCTGAAGAAGCGCATCCGGCCCCAGTCGATCATCTGTTTGCCGAAGATCCAGCGGCTGTGCGCGGTCTCGTACTTCGCGTACAAGCGGTAAAGGGCGGTGCGGATGTAGGCGTGATCGGTGTCCGCCGAGACATAGTCGCCGTCGAGCCAGGAGAGGCCGCGCTGGTTGAGCTGCCGGATCATGCCGAACTGGGACGTATTGGAGAAGTCGTTCATCAAAACTTCCTGGTCGAGGGTGACGTTCAATTCGAGCTGATCGGTCAGCCGGGGCTTGAACTCCAGGCGCAGGCGCTGCAGGGCGCCGAAGATGCCTTCTTCGGTATCGGTCGTCTTGGAGAAAGAGGTCAGGACCTTGTAGTATCCCGAGAAGGCTTCGGATATCTTCTGCAGGAAGTTCGGCGCCGTTTCTTCGACAGCGGCTTCTTCGGCAGCGATCTCCCCGGCGGGAGGTTCTTCGACGGAAACTTCCTGGGCAAAGCCGAGGGGAGCCCCGCCGCACAGCAGGAGGGCGAAGAGGACGACCAGGCCTTTTTTCATGAGATCCTCGTTTGTGAGACGATCTTGCCGTCGTGGATGGTCACGATGGAGCGGGACTTGTCCATCACCATTTTGTCGTGCGTCGCGCACACGAAGGTGACGTTGAGGTTCTGGCCCATGGCGCGCATGAGGTCGATGAGCTCGGCCCCGGTCTTGGAATCCAGGTTGGCGGTGGGCTCATCCGCCAGGATGATCTTGGGCTGCGCGAGGATGGCCCGCGCCACGGCCACGCGCTGCTGCTGGCCGGCGCTCAGCTGGGACGGGCGCTTGTCGACGTGCTGTTCAAGGCCCAGGTCTTTGAGGATGTGAAAGGCCTCGTGGCGCCTTCTTTTTGCCGGGACGCCCTGCAGGAGCGCGACGTATTCGGCGTTCTCCAGGGCGCTGAGGGTGCTGATGAGATTGTACGCCTGGAAGACAAAGCCGATCTTGCGCAGCCGCAGGTCCGCGGATCCCGAAGGACCCAGGGTCGACAGGGGGATGTTCTCGATGAGGACGTCGCCGGAGGTGGGCTTGTCCAGGGTCCCCATCATGTTAAGCAGCGTCGTCTTGCCGGAGCCGGAAGGCCCGGCCAAGGCGACGAAGTCGCCTTCTTCGATATCGAGGTTGATGTTCTCCAGCGCTATCGTCTCGATCGTCGAGCCGCGGGGCTTGTAGACCTTAGAGAGGTTCTGGACCTTGATGACGACGGGTTTGATCATGGTTTTATTGGTTTAAGCAGATCATCGCAGATCGAACGCAAATGAGTCGATAGTCGATGGTCAATAGTCGATTGTCTATGGATAAAAGAACGGTTTTAGGTTACGGATGTTAAGAAAGTTAAGGAGGTTAAGAAGGTTACTGTTAGGATAAAAGGCAAAAGCTTGCTTCTTTTTTAAACTTGGCGCAGTAACGTCCTTAACCTTCTTAACGTTCGTAACCTCCTTAACCTG
>JBFZAX010000178.1:0-3535 GCA_041308805.1 Candidatus Omnitrophota bacterium
TACGACCGCGGGGCCTTCTTGTCGTAGAAGATCAGGAAGAGGGGCTCGGAAAAGAGCTCCTTGCGGATCTCCTTGATCAGGGCGCTCTCCGGGGAATCGCTCGTTTCCTGGATCTGGAACTCATCGATGATCTTGTAGATCAGCAGCTTGGCGAAAATGTTGCCTTTATCCTGGGGATATTCCTTGAGATAACCTGAAAGGGTCTTAAGGGCGTTGAAATAGTCGTGGTTGTCGTAGTAGTGCTCGCCGAGGCCGAAAGCGGCCGGGGGGGCGTAGGGCGACCGGGGATCGTTGGTGAGGATCGTCCGCAGATAGACCGCGGCAAAGTAAGGGCTCCCTTCCTTCATGCTCTCGATGCTGCGCCGGTAGGCCTCGCCGGAATCCGTGTAAGTGGCGCATCCCGCAGCCGCCAGGACCAGCGCCGAAAACACCGTCACCAGACCGATCTCTCTCGTCACTTTTCTCATGATGTCCTCCATTATACAGCCCCGTATTGGACCGAACAAGACAAAAGTCGCCTTTCCCCTCATTCCAGATCGATCTCCAGCCTCGAGATCCCTCCATCCCTGACACGCGCCGGCCAGGGCCCGGTCAACGTGTCGCCGGAAACCTCGCCGACCCGGACATCACCTTCAAACATTGAGATCCGCGCCGGCCGCGCGCCGCGGGCCCCGAACGTATCCCGTTTTTTCGGGTTCCGGTAGAGGACGAGGGTCTTGGCCAGAAAAAGAAAAGCGTACGCGCGGGCCGGAACCAAAATGTCCTTCTCCTCCCCCGAGGGAGTCGTCAAAACAACACGGCGGGGCGCTGAAGTGAACAGTCGCGACGAAAGGGCCGGCCGGAAGCGCAGGCAAAACTTACCGTCTCCGTCGAGAAAGAAGGGCCGC
Organism: Candidatus Omnitrophota bacterium; assembly: GCA_041308805.1. Taxonomy (GTDB): domain Bacteria; phylum Omnitrophota; class Gorgyraeia; order Velamenicoccales; family Velamenicoccaceae; genus JBFZAX01. Next base: position 888 of record JBFZAX010000178.1, read on the forward strand.
GGCCCCGCGCTCATGAGCAGCCACATATGGATGAACTCCGCCGTCGAACCGCTCAGCCGCGCCACGAAGCCCGCGCCGTGCAGGGACGGATCCGGATGGGCGCTGGAAACGATAAAAGAGGAATTCTCCAAGGGGCTTCGGCCATAGACCGCAGGGTCCTGGAAAGGGACCAGCACCCTGAAAAAATCTTCATAAAACTCCTCGTACAAACCGCTCCTTAAGACCTCAAGAAGATATTTGTATTCCATGTGAAGCCAGACCGAACCGTTCTCCAGCCAGCCCGGCGCAAAAACCTTGGCCCGCCCTATCTCGACGCTCTCGCCTTCGAGCGAGGCGTTGACCCGGTACATCTTCAGCTTTTTGTCGTAGAGGGGGCCGCGGCGCACCTCCTGCCAGATCTGCCGGGCTCTTTGCGGCTCCGTTCGCAGCGCGTGGACGAACCCTTCCAGGAAAAGCGGCAGCCGCTCCTGCCGGAACTCCAGCGGGACGACCGCCGGCCGTCCGTCCGGCTGCGGCCGCGTCTCATGCCGAATCACCTTGTTCACGAAATACGTCGTCAAGCCCTTGCCCGACGGCAGCCGGCTCGCCGCGATGCCCACGTCGAGCTTCCCGAGCGCCGCCTCGAAAAATCTCAGGACCTCGCCGGCGCGCACGGCGCGCGGCTCTCCCGATACGCCGCCGCGCACCTTCAGGCGATACGCCTCCTTAACCGCCTGGGCTTCATTCCAAAAGTCAAGCTCTGCGGCCCCTTTATCCAAAAGCGATTGGAGCTCCCTCAAGAAATCAGCCACTTCCTGGGTCAACGAAAGCTCCGCGTCGGCGCCGAAACGCGCCTGCGCCAATACTTCCTTCAACAACAAGACCAGCCGCTTGATCTCGAACGTCTCGCTGACCGACGAGCCCAGCAGGCCCGGCAGGCCGTTGAGGGCGTCGTACCAATTCGGCTTATCCGCTTCCATCTCCACCCCAACGCCGAAAGGATCGAGCGAAGCGAGCTTATTGACGATCAAGCAAACGAGCTTATCGAACAACGTCGTATGAAAGACCGCGCCCTCATCCCCGCGCACGCGGACCTTATGTTTGTCGTGCGCTCGCTTCTGGATCAACGCGGCCTTCCCGTCATCCGTGCCCAGGGCGTGATACTGGCGGACCTGGCCGCGATGAACGGCATAGCGCTCGGCCCTCGGCCTGACGGTGACCGCCGTATCGTAATAGGTGAATGTCCGGTCGTTAAAGAAAAGCTCGCGGACCCTATCCGGGAAAAGCGCCAGAAAGCTCTCCAAGAGGTCCGTGTTGTACGTCCAATGGTCCGTCCAGTACCCCTCCCCGAACACCGCTTCCACCGTCGGCCGGGCGAGGTCGAGCAGGACTTTCGCGAACTCCTCGAGGGGGCAGCCGAGCCTGACCTTGTTCTCTTCGAGATAATGCAGGACGTCGCCGAGGACGAACGGCTTGGCGACGAGATGGGCGAGCTTGCCTAAGTCTTTTTCGTTTAAGAGCCGCGCGGCGGCTCCGGCGGCCAACGCCGGGGCGTCAATCACCCAGCGCTCCCCTTTGAAGACGAGCGGGTTATACCCGTCGAGCTGGACCAGGTCGATGAAGTCCCGGATGTTCTTCTCGCCGAGCTTGGGGCAGAAGAAGACGTCCGATCGGCGGTTCTGGTTCACGTCGCGGTAATTGCCCTCCCCTTCCGAAAAATAGGTGGGCGCCAGGGAAAACCTGTTGTAGTCCCTCTCCGTATCGCCGTGCTTGCGCGAAAAGGCGTAGACCGTGCGGCGGTTGCCGTCGAGCGACATCTCCTGGGGCAGCCCGCCGCGCAGGACATTGTCCAGATAGGTCTGGCGCGCGTAGAGGTCGAAGACCGGCAGGCTGCTGACCCCCCGCATGCGGTCCATGATCCCGTCGATGAGCAGACGGTTCTCGCGACGCTTCGCCTCGAAGAACGCGGCGTCCATCCCCGCGATCCGGAACTTCGCGAGGTGCGCGATGTCCGTCACGTGGCCCAGAAGCGAAAAGTAGCGCATCCCCGCGCCTGCCGCGAGGCGCGCGCGTGAGGCGGAAAAAGCGCAAGGGGTCTTATTGTGGGTCTGCTGGCGGCGGGGAAGCGCGAACGGCCGGCTCTCGAAGAACCCGGCCGGACGGGTGAAATCGCAGAACGACTTGAAGACCAGCCCCGGGTCGACGGCGACGCGGGCATCCGCGCAATGGCCGCCTTCGGGAAAACCGGCGTAAAAGTGCGCGCCCTTGACCGAAACGACCTGGGAAGAATCCCGCGGGTCGGTCGTCACGCGAAAGACCGGGATCCCGGGCAGGGGGAAATCGACCTCCATCCACGCCTCGATCGTGCGGCTCATCTCCTTGAGGAAGAAATTGTTGACGCCGTACGGGACGACGACGCTGAGCCCATCGAGAAACTCGATGTCGACCGGGCGCCGGGAGGTGTTGACGACCGTCAGCTGCCGGGCCAGCGCCGCGTAAGGCGCGTTGACGACGGGAAAATACAGCACCTCGACCCGCAGCTTCAGCGACGGCTCTTCCTCGACGAGGCACAGCTCGTGCGCCCGGACAGACAGCGACGCGCGGCCGGCGCCCCGCGACAGCGGCGAGAAAGGCTCATAGGCCTGCGCGCGGCCCTTGGGGCCGACCTT
>JBFZAX010000179.1:0-3531 GCA_041308805.1 Candidatus Omnitrophota bacterium
GGGATTACGGCCCCTTAGGCGCCGAGCTCAAGCGCAATGTCAAGAACCGGTGGTGGAAGTCCGTCGTCCAGGAGCGTATGGATATGGTGGGCCTGGATTGCGCCATCCTGATGCATCCCCAGGCGTGGAAAGCGTCGGGGCATGTCGACGGATTTTCCGATCCCCTCGTCGACTGCAAAGAGTGCAAAAAGCGCTTCCGCGTCGACTATCTGACCGACACGGCCGAGGCGAGCGTCAAGCAGTGTCCTTCCTGCCAGGCCAAGATCGACCTGAAAGCGAACCCGCCGCGCCAGTTCAATCTCATGATGAAGACCTATTTGGGCGCCGTGCAGGATGAGAGCGCGGTGACCTACCTGAGGCCCGAGACCGCCCAGGGGATCTTCGTCAATTTCGCCAACATCCTCGATACGACGCGCAAGAAGCTCCCTTTCGGCGTCGCCCAGATCGGCAAATCTTTCCGCAATGAGATCACCCCGGGCAACTACACCTTCCGGACCCGCGAATTCGAGCAGATGGAGATCGAGTATTTCGTCAAGCCCGAAGAAGGCGACCAGTGGTACGAATCCTGGATCAAAGAGCGCTACGACTGGTATGTCCGCTGCGGCATCAACAAAGAGCACCTGCGGATCCGGCCCCACGCTTCCGACGAGCTGGCCCATTACGCAAAAGCCTGTTCGGATATCGAGTATGAGTTTCCTTTCGGCTGGTCGGAATTGGAGGGGATCGCCAACCGGGGCGATTTTGACCTGCGCCAGCACGCTCAGTTCTCCGGCAAAGAGCTTTTGTATTTCGACGCGGCGGAGAATAAAAAGATCATGCCGCATATCATCGAGCCTTCGGGCGGCGTGGACCGGGCGGTCCTGGCATTCCTCGTCGACGCCTACTTTGAGGAAAAGGTCAAAGAGGAGACGCGCGCGGTCTTGAAGTTTTCCCCGGAATTGGCGCCTGTCAAGGCCGCGATCCTGCCGCTGCTCAAGAACAGGCCGCCGATCGTGGAGATGGCTAAAAAGATCGCCCTTGACCTGAAGGCGTCCTTTCCCGTTGTCTATGACGATACGGCCGCCATCGGGAAGCTTTATCGCCGTCAGGACGAAGTGGGGACGCTTTATTGCGTCACCGTCGATGTCCAGTCCCTCGAGGACGGGCAGGTGACGGTGCGCGACCGCGACACGATGCAGCAGGAGCGCGTCGAGGCCTCGCGGGTGAAAGAGTTTTTGGTTGAGAAATTGAAGTAGTCGATGGTCAATCGCTGAACGATGGGTCTCAGGGTTTCAACGTTCCAAGGTCTCAACGTGTTATTCCGGCAACGGCTACGGTAAGGGCTACGATGCCCGTTTCGGCGACGTCGTTAGGTTGCGTCAAAAAAGATTTTTCCGAACAACGTTACCGAACTACGAAACGGGCCGCGTTACCGTTACCGACAGACGACAGACGGAAAATTGTCAATGTTGAATTCTTGAATTGGAAAGTTTAAGTTCATAACTAAGAGGAAAGGAGTTCTATAGCAATGGCAAAGAAAAACGTTTACTTCTTCGGCGGTGGCAAGGCGGACGGCAATGAGAGCATGAAGAATCTTCTCGGCGGCAAAGGCGCCAATTTAGCCGAGATGGCCGGGCATCCGAAACTGCGGCTGCCCGTTCCGCCGGGGTTCACGATCACCACCGAAGTCTGCACGTACTATTATAAGAACGGCAAAAAATACCCGACGGGCCTCAAGGAAGAGGCCGCCAAGGCTTTGAAGAAGGTCGAAGCGCTGATGGGCCGCGGTTTCGGCGACGCCGAGAATCCTCTGCTCGTCTCGGTGCGCTCCGGCGCCCGGCGCTCCATGCCCGGCATGATGGAAACGGTCCTGAATGTCGGCCTCACCGAAAAGACGATCCCCGGCCTCATCAAACAATCCGGCGGCAACGGCCGCTTCGTCTACGACGCCTATCGCCGGCTCATCATGATGTATTCGGACGTCGTCATGGAAAAGGCCGCGGGCATCGAGCCGAAAGACGAGATGGGCATCCGCCGTCAGCTCGAGCGCCTGATGGACCAGCTCAAGAAAAAGAAGGGCTATACGACCGATACGCAGATGACCGTCGAAGACCTTAAGGTCCTTTGCGCGGATTTCAAAAAGAAGATCAAAGAAGTTTTAAGCAAAGAGTTTCCGGATACTCCCGAAGAGCAGCTGTGGGGCGGCATCGGCGCGGTTTTTTCATCGTGGAACGGCAAGCGCGCGGTGGCCTACCGCAATATCGAAAAGATCCCGCATGAGTGGGGCACGGCGGTCAATGTCCAGACCATGGTCTTCGGCAACATGGGCAATGATTCGGCGACGGGCGTCGCTTTTACGCGCAACCCGGGCAACGGCGAGCCGGCTTTTTACGGCGAGTACCTCGTCAACGCCCAGGGCGAAGACGTCGTCGCCGGTATCCGCACGCCGGGGCCGATCAACGGCTATTCCCAGAGCGAGCACAACAAGGACCTCAAGACCCTCGAAGGCTTGATGCCCGGCGTCTATAAAGAGCTCTACGATATCCAAAAGCGCCTGGAGAAGCATTATCGCGACATGCAGGATATCGAGTTCACGATCGAAAAAGGGCGGCTTTTCATGCTCCAGTGCCGCGTGGGCAAGCGCAATGGCCCGGCGGCGGTCCGCATGGCGACCGACATGGCCAAAGAGAAGCTCATCACCAGAGAGGAAGCGGTGATGCGCGTGACCCCCGAGCAGCTCGACGAGCTTCTGCATCCCATCATCGATCCGAAAGAGGAGCGCAATCATAAGGCGGTCGCCAAAGGACTTCCGGCCGGCCCCGGGGCGGCCTGCGGCATGGCCGTCTTTACGGCGGCGGACGCGGTCAAATGGGCCAAGGACGGCAAGAAAGTCATCCTGGTGCGCGAAGAGACAAATCCTGAAGATATCGACGGAATGCGGGCTGCGGTGGCTATTCTGACGGCGCGCGGCGGCATGACGTCGCACGCGGCGCTGGTCGCGCGCGGATGGGGCAAGTGCTGTGTCGTCGGATGCGCGGGGCTGGAGATCGAGGTCGCGGAGAAAAAGATCATAGTCGACGGAAAGACCGTCAAAGAAGGGGATTGGTTCACCCTGAACGGCACGCGGGGCCTGGTGTATCTGGGCCAGCTGAAGATGATGGACGCCTCGGCGGAGAATAAGGTCTTGAGCGAGTTCCTGAAATTGTGCGATACGATCCGCAAGATCAACATCCGCACGAACGCCGACACGCCCGAAGACGCCCGCAAGGCCCGCCAGTTCGGCGCCGAAGGGATCGGCCTTTTCCGGACGGAACATATGTTCTACGGCAAGGGATCGGAAGAAGCCCTTTTTAAGCTGCGCAAGATGATCATGTCGGGCAGTCTCGAGGAGCGCAAGAAGGCCGTCGATGAGCTCTTCCCGCACATGAAGGGCGATATCAAGGGGACGCTGGAGGCGATGGAAGGCCTGCCCGTTACGATCCGCCTGTTGGACCCTCCTTTGCATGAGTTCGTGCCTCATCAGCAGGAGGCGAGGGAAAGCCTGGCGAAGAG
>JBFZAX010000180.1:0-20538 GCA_041308805.1 Candidatus Omnitrophota bacterium
TAGGATCGGTGAACATCCCCTGGGTCTTTTGGGCCACCGCCGGCGGCGGGTCTGACAGGGCGATGAAATTATCGTAGCTCTTGCTCATCTTGCGGCCGTCGAGGCCTAAGAGCCGCGGCACCGAGGTCAACAGGGGTTTAGGCTCCGGAAAGACCTCACGGTACATCGCGTTGAACTTGCGCACGATCTCGCGCGTGAGCTCCAGATGCGGCAATTGGTCTTCGCCCACCGGGACCACCAAGGCCTTATAGAGGCAGATGTCGGCAGCCTGCAGGACGGGGTAGCCCAAAAAAGCGTAGGTCGCGATATGCCGGTCCTTGATCTCGCGCATCTGCTCTTTGTAGGTCGGGCAGCGCTCCAGCCACCCCAAGGGGGTCAGGACCGAAAAAACGGTATAAAGCTCGAGGTGCTCGGGGAGCTGCGACTGGATGAACAGGGTGCTCTTGGCGGGATCGATGCCGGCGGCCAGCCAGTCCGCGACGTTGTCATACACGGAGTCCCGGATGACCTTGGGGTTCTCATATTCGCTCATGAGGGCGTGCCAGTCCGCCACCATGAAAAAACACTCGTACTCCTCCTGGAGCTTGACCCAATTGTTGAGCGCTCCGACCAGATGGCCCAGATGGAGGCGGCCCGTCGGCCGCATGCCGCTCAGGATGCGTTTTTTGAACATGGAACACCACACAATGGTCCCGTGGCCCCTGCTCCTATCACATCAGTCGGCCACGGACATCCAGTGACATCCGCCGAAGCATTCTTCGCATCCCCTCTGCGACGTCTGAACCGCGCCCTCTGTGGAGCACCACGGACTTTCGCCCGCGGTTCCTTGGTTTTCCGGGATTTCTCCCGTGGGGCGGAATCCCGCCCGTCCCGCCGAAGGCGGTCGCCCCGCTGTGCGGGGCAGGGATGCGGGGCGAAGGCGGATGGAAACGATCCTACAGTTTTCTCGCGACCTGCTCGATCAAGAACCCGTCGATCAGATCGCCTTCCTTCACGTCGCTGAAACCGTCCAGCGAGATGCCGCACTCAAAGCCTTCCTGGACCTCGCGCACGTCGTCCTTGAACCGCTTGAGCGCGGCGATCTTGCCTTCGTGGACGACTTCGCCGTTGCGCACGACGACGGCATGGGCGCTGCGCATCAGCTTGCCTTTTTTCAGGAACGAGCCGGCGACCGTCCCGCCCTTGGAAAGATGGAAGATCTTGCGCACCTCGGCGCGGCCCATGAAGACCTTCTTGATCTTCGGCGCGAGCATGCCCTCGAGGGCGGCCTTCATGTCGTTGACGATCTCGTAGATGACGCGGTACGTGCGGATGTCGATGTCTTCCTTCTGCGCCATGTCCTTGGCGAGGATATCTGGCTCGACGTGAAAACCGATGATGATCGCGTTGGAGGCCGCCGCCAGGACCACGTCGGAGGTGTTGACCAGCCCCACGCCCTTATGCAGGACCGTGATCTTGACCTCCTGGGTGCCGATCTTGCCGAGCGAGTCTTCGATCGCCTCGAGCGACCCCTGCACATCGGCCTTCAGGATGATGTTGAGCTCTTTGACCGCGCCTTCCTTGATATGCCTGTACAGGTCCTCGAGGTGAACATGGGCTCCTCGGGTATCGCCCTCCAGGCGCTGACGCCGCGCCTCCTGCTGTTTCTTCTCCATCAGCTCTTTGGCTTGTTTCTCGTCCTCGACCACGTGAAATTTATCTCCGGCCTCCGGGACCCCGGTCAACCCGGTGATCTCCACCGGCATCGACGGCCCGGCCTCTTTGATCGGCTGGCGCAGGTCATTGGCCATGGCGCGGATGCGGCCGCATTGGGTCCCGATGACGATGAAATCCCCGACCTTCAGGGTGCCGCTCAAGACCAGGACCGTCGCCACCGGGCCGCGGCCCTTGCTCAGCTTGGCCTCGATGACGATGCCGGAAGCCTCTTTTTCATAGCTGGCCTTAAGCTCCAGCATCTCGGCCTCCAGCAGGATCATCTCCAGGAGGGTATCGATGCCGGACCCTGTCTTGGCCGAAACTCCGACGGCAACCGTATGGCCGCCCCAGTCTTCGGGCTGCAGCCCCATCTCGTTGAGCTGGCGCTTCAGGCGCTCCACGTCCGCCTGGGGCTTGTCGACCTTGTTCATCGCGACCACGATGGGGACCCCGGCCGCCTTCGCGTGGTCGAGCGCTTCGACCGTCTGCGGCATGACCCCGTCGTCCGCGGCCACGACCAGGACGACGATATCGGTCACCGTCGCCCCGCGGGCGCGCATGGCGGTGAACGCCTCGTGTCCCGGCGTGTCTAAAAATGTGATGCGGCCCCGGGGCAATTTCACCTCGTAGGCGCCGATATGCTGGGTGATCCCGCCGTGCTCGGACTCGGCCACCTTGGTGCGCCGGATGGCGTCGAGCAACGAAGTCTTACCGTGATCGACGTGCCCCATGAACGTCACGATGGGCGAGCGCGGCTTGAGCCCCTTGGCCGAGACCTTTTCGCGGGACTTGACGAAGGCCTCTTCGGTCGACGCCGGCTTGACGAACGCGAACCCAAACTCCCGCAAAACCTCTTTGACGATCTCCTCGGACAACCCCTGGTTGATATTGACGAAAAGCTTGAACTTCATCATCAGGAACTTGATCAGGTCGCTGGACCGCACGTCGATCTTGGCCGCCAGCTCCTTCAAGACGATGGGCGTAGGCACCTCCAGCGGCTTCAGGGGCCTGGCCTGCACCTCTTCAGCAGCGGACGCCGCCGGCGTCACGGCTGACGAGGCGGGAGCAGACGCCGCGGCGGTTTCCGCAGCCGGCGACGCCCCTTCTTTATCCTTTAGGGCCGGAGCTTTCCTGTCCGAAGCCGGCGCTTTCGCCCCGCCGCGCTTGGGCGCAGCGGCGCCCGCCGGCGCCCTCGAAGAAGCCCGCTCCTCGAGGAAAAGCTTGACGACGTCTTCGTCGAGGTTGGCCATGTGGCTCTTGGCCTCGATCCCGCGGGCCTTCAGCTTGGCGAGCAGGTCCTTGCTCGACAGCCCCAACTCTTTAGCTAGTTCATGCGCTCTCATCGTGAGGTTCCGCCTTTGTCATTTTTTCTTCAGCCGCCTTCAGGATCTTCTCGGCCTTCTTCCCGCCGATACCCTTGATCCCGGTCAGCTGCGCGACCGTTGCGCTCTTCAGTTTTTCCAGCGTGTCAAAACCCGCCTCGATCAGGAGGCCGACCGTCTTTTCGCCGATGCCCTCGAGCATCAGCTCCGCGCGCACCTTCTTAGCCTCTTCCTTCTCCTTGACGATCTCCCCGCGCGTGCGGATATCCAGGTCCCAGCCCATGAGCTTGGAGGCGAGCCGGACGTTCTGGCCGTGCTTGCCGATCGACAGGGACAGCTGGTCTTCGGCGACGATCACCTGGGCCCGCTGCTCTTTCTTGTCGAGCCGGATCTCGGTGATCTTGGCCGGGGACAGCGACGCGGTGATGTACTCCTTAAGGTCGTCGCTCCAGCGCACGATGTCGATCTTCTCGCCCTGCAGCTCCGTCACGATATCCTTGACCCGGGAGCCGCGCATCCCCACGCACGCGCCCACGCAATCGACCTTCTCATCCTTGGACCAGACGGCGATCTTCGTGCGCTCGCCCGCCTCGCGGGAGATGGACTTGACCTCAACGATCCCCTCGAAGATCTCGGGGACCTCCAGCTCGAAAAGTTTCTTGACGAACAGGGGGCTCGTGCGCGACAGGATGATCTGGGGCCCGCGCAGCTCCCGTCGCACCTCCAGGATATACGCCCGCACGCGGTGGCCCTGCCGGAAATCGTCGCGCGGGGACTGCTCGCGCTTCGGCAGCAGCCCCTCGGCCTTGCCCAGCAGGTCGACGATGATGTTACCTTTGTCGAACCGGTAGACCGTACCGCTGACGATGTCGCCGACCTTGCCGCTGAACTCGGTGAAGATCACGTCTTTTTCGGCCTCGCGGATCTTCTGGATGATGACCTGCTTGGCGGTCTGGGCCGCGATGCGGCCGAAATCGACGTTCTTGATCTCCGTCTCGTCCATATAGGCGCGGATCTTGCCGTCGGACTTATCGATGGTGACGCGGATGTTCTCCGTCGTCTTCGCCCCCATCGCCTTTTTGACGGCGCTGACCATGGCGGACTCCACCGCCTGGATCAGGATCTCCTTGCTGACGCCGCGCTCCCGTTCGATATGCTCTAAGATCGCTATCAATTCGCCGCTCATGAAATCACCTGTTTGCCTTTGTTGATCTTATCCCAAGGGATGTCGATCTTGGTGGTGTCTTTAACGATGAGGCGCAGGCCGCCGTCTTCGACAGCCTCGACCGCCCCTTCCCATTCGATCCTGCCGCTCACCGGCTCGCGCAAAAAAACCCGCACCGCCCGGCCCGCGACGCGCCGGAAATCCGCCGCCGTCGCCAGCGGCCGGTCCATGCCGGGCGAAGAGACGTCCAGCGTGTAACGCGCCGACGGCCCGCCGGCCTCATCGGCGATCGCGCCCAGCTCGCGGCTCAGCCGCGAACACTCCTCCAGCGTGATCCCGCCCTCCCGGCGGTCGACCAGCGCCTCCAGGACAAAGATCCCGTCCTGCCGCCTGAAAAAACGCAGGTCCGCCAGCACATAGCCGGACCTCTCCAGATGGGCCTCGAAGAGCGGCTGAAGCGTCAATAAGAATTCCTGGCGGAACATGCGTTATCCTCTGTCCGGTCACGCGGTAAAAAGATCGTCGCTGACCAGCTCGATCTCCTTGAACTTCTCCAAAAGATCGGGGCGATGGCCTGTAGGCATCAGCGCCCACCCCGGCCCGTCCGTCTCCGGTCTTCTCTTAAGCGCGTAGATCTCCTTGAGCGCGTATCCGGCCGGGTCCTTCTTGGAGACCTCGGTCACCGAAACGACCCGCCGCGTCCCGTCGGGAAATCTGTCGACGACGACGATCAGGTCGATGGCCGAGACGATCTGCCGGCGGATGAGCTCCGGAGAGACCTGCGTCGAGCCCATCATCGCCATGGTCTCCAGGCGCAGCAGCGCGTCAAAGGCGGAATTCGCGTGGAGGGTCGTCATGGACCCTTCCCGGCCGATGTTCATGCACTGCAGCATATCCAGCGCCTCTTCCCCGCGCACCTCCCCGATGATCACGCGGTCCGGCCGCATATGCAGGGCGTTGCGGACCAGGTCCCGGATCGTGATCTCTCCTTTGCCCTCGATGTTCGAGGGACGGGTTTCCATGGAGACACGATGCTTGCCCGTCATCCTCAGCTCCAGGGTGTCTTCGATCGTGACGATCCGCTCATATTCGGGGATAAAAGAGCAAAAAATGTTCAGCAGCGTCGTCTTGCCCGATCCCGGCCCGCCGGCCAAAACGATATTGAGCTGGTTCCTGACGCAGGCCTTGAGGAACCGGGCCGCCTTGTCGGTCAGGGTCTGGCGCTCGATGAGCTCCTGGACCTCAAAGACCTTGCGGTGGCTCTTGCGGATCGTCAGGACCGGACCTTCGATCGCCACCGGCCGGCGCACGACATTGAGCCGAGAGCCGTCCGCCAGCCGGGCATCAATGTACGGCTCGAACTCGGAGACCCGACGGCCCGACGGCGACAGAAGCCTTTCGATATAAAAATGGAGCTGGTCCTCATCCTCGAAGACCGTATCGGTCTTCGCCAGCCTTCCTTCCCGCTCGATATAGATCTCTTTGGGGCCGTTGACCATGATCTCCCAGACCGAAGGGTCCTTGAGGTACCGGTCGATCGGCCCTAAGCCGAAAATGGCGTTAACGACCTCTTCGATGACGTAGCGCCGGATCTCGTCGTCGAGGCTCCCCTCCATCTTCGTGTGGACGACGCTCTCGAGCGTCGACTCGATCTGCCGGCGCACCACATTTTCGTCGCCACGGTAGCTGAGGCCCGTCTTCTTGATCCGGCCCAAGACTTTGCCCGTCACTTCGTCGACGAGCTGGAAGATCCGTTCGTTCTTATCCATTCAGGAGGCTCCGTATTTCCTTCGGCAGGTCAGCGGGGTCGATGTCCCGGCTCTCCTTGGTCCTGCGGGACGTCACTTCGAACTTCCGCGACTCCTGCCACTTCTTGCCGATGGTCACGCGCGCCGGGATGCCCAGCAGGTCGGCGTCCTTGAATTTCACCCCGGCCCGCTCGTCGCGGTCATCAAGCAGGACATCGAAACCCTCCTGCGCGAGCCGGTCGTGCAGCGCCTGGGCCTGGCCCCGGACCTGTTCGTCGCCGACGTTGACCGGGACGATAACCACCTCGTAAGGCGCGACGGCCGCGGGCCAGATGATGCCGTCGGCGTCATGGTTCTGTTCGATGACCGCCGATATCAGGCGGCTGACGCCGATGCCGTAACAGCCCATCTGGACGACCTGCTGCTGACCCTGGGCGTCGAGGAACTTCACGCCCAGCGCCTGGGTGTATTTCTCGCCTAATTGAAAGATGTGGCCGACCTCGAGCGCCGTGATCTTCAGCATATCTTCTTCGCAATGCGGGCACAGGTCGATATGGGCCGCCGGCGCCGCAGAGACCTCTCCGCAGATCTTGCATTGATAAAGGATGTCCTCCCCGCTCTCCGCGGGGACCATGAATTCGTGCGACACGCTGCCGCCCATGACGCCGGAATCGGCGGCGATCGAAAGGAATCTCAGGCCGCATCGGGTGAATATGCGCTCATACGCGAGGCGCATCTTCTCGTAGTTCTCGCTGAGCCCCTGGGCGTCGCGGTCGAAGCTGTAGGCGTCCTTCATGATGAACTCGCAGCTGCGCACGATACCGAAGCGCGGACGGACCTCGTCACGATACTTCGTCTGGATCTGATACAAGACGAACGGCAGGTCCCGGTATGACTTAACCGACGCGCCGGCGAGCTCCGTGATCACCTCTTCGTGGGTCGGCCCCAGGCAGAGCTTGCGGCCCCGGCGGTCGACGAAACGGAACATCGTCTCGCCCATCACCTCGTCGCGGCCGGTGCGCTGCCACAGCTCCAACGGCTGCAATCCCGGCAACAGAACCTCGCGGGCACCCGTGGCGTTCATCTCTTCGCGGATGATCTTCTGGATCTTCGAAAGAACAGTAAACCCCAAGGGAAGATACGAATAGACGCCGGCAACGAGCATGCGCACCATATTGGCGCGCAGCATCAGCCGGTGGCTGACGCTCTCCGCCGCCTCCGGGGCTTCTTTTAGAGTCGATAAAAATGAACGCGTCCAGTACACGGCAACTCTCTTTAGGGCGGTCAGGCCGAAAAGACCTCTTTCGGCAGGTCCAACCCGTGCATTTTAAACCGGGGAAAGAAATCCGGCACGACCCCCCACGCCTTCCAGGCCCCCATCACCTGATGCTGCTCCTCTGAGACCCCCTGGACCTCGAATGAGAAAAGATCCCTCAAGACCACCTCGTCTTTCTCCATTCCAACGACTTCCGTGATGTGGGTCACCTTGCGCCGGCCGTCGTTCAATTGCTCCTGCATGACGATGATATCGATGGAATTGGCGATCTGGCGGCGGATCGCCCACATGGGAATGTTGGCTCCCGAGACGATGATCATCGTCTCGATGCGCGAGATGACGTCCTGCGGCGAACTGGCGTGCAGAACCACGAGCGACCCTTCGTGGCCGCTGGAAATGGCCTGCAGCATATCGAGCGACTCGCTGCCGCGGATCTCGCCTAAAATGATGCGGTCCGGCCGCATCCGCAGGGAATTCTTGAAAAGGTCGCGGATCGTGATCTCCCCCTTGCCTTCGATATTGGGCGGCCGCGCCTCCAGCGGCACCACATGCTTCTGCTTCAGGCGCAGCTCCGAGGTGTCCTCGATCGTGATGATCCGCTCGTCCTCGTTGATGTACCGCGAGAGGACATTGAGCGTCGTCGTCTTTCCGGCGCCCGTGGCCCCGGCAAAGATGATGTTAAGCTTCGCCTTGATGGCCGCGATCAGGAACTTGGCCATGTTCTCGGTCATCGTATCGCGCTTGACCAGATCATCCATCACGCCGATGTCCCGGGAGAACTTTCGGATCGTGACCACCGGCCCGATCAACGAAAGAGGCGACAGGATGATGTTCACGCGCGAACCGTCGGGCAGCGAAGCGTCCACATAAGGCGAAGACTCGTCGACCCGGCGACCGGTCGGCGCCAGGATCTTCTCCACCGCCTGCATCAGATGACGGTGGTTATCGAACTTGACGTCCGTAAGGGACATCTGCCCGTTCTTCTCGGCGTAGACCGTATCGATCCCGTTGACCATGATCTCCGTGACTTCCGGGTCGTTGAGCAACGCGCTCAGGGGGCCGAATCCCAAGACTTCATCGATCAGGTCATTGGCGATCCTCTCGCGCTCTTCCAGAGACAGGGAGACGCGCTCGGCGACAGTGATCTGGTCGATGGAGCGCAGGAGCTCGCGCTTGATCCGCTCCTTGTCAATGACCTTCCTGTCCTTCTTGCCGAAAAAGACCTCATCCGAAACCAGATATTGACGGACTTTCTCTTTGATGTCTTTCATGAGCCCACCGATATGTTATGAATATTTTTTCACTCTGCGCAGCCTGAAGCCCCGGGCCTTCGGGCGGGGAAAGACGGGGTTGACAAGCGCTAAAAGGGCGCTGACGCCCTGTGCCAGGTCCGTTGTCCCAATCATGCGGCCTTTGGCGAAGAGTCCGGCCTTGCGCCGGGAAAAAGCCACCCCGTAATCAGCCTCCCTGGCTTCTCCGGGCCCGTTGACCACGCACCCCATCAGGGCAACCTTGACCCCTTCCAAACGTGCCTTCTCGCGGCCAGGAAGCTTATCGACAAGGGCCTGGAATTCTTTTGCCCTTTTAAGGAGATCGACCTCGCAGCGCCCGCACGTAGGGCAACAGATCAGCTCGGGCCCAAACTTCCGCAATCCCAGGCTATTAAGCAAAAACCGAGCAACAAGGACCTCTTGCTCGGGTTTCTCAAGCAATGAGACCCTTATTGTATCACCGATCCCCTGAAATAACAACACCCCAAGCCCAACGGAAGACTTGACCACCCCGTCCAAGGGCAGGCCGGTCGCGGTGACCCCCAAGTGAAGGGGATAATCACACAAAGAGGCCATTTTTCTGTAAGCGGCGATCGTCTCCGCGATATCGGATCCTTTCAGGGAGATGACCAGGTCATGGAACCTGTTCTTTTTAAAAATCAAGAGATACTCGAGAACGCTCTGCACCAGCGCCGACGCCTTATCCCGGCGCGAGACCCGCAACGACCCTGAATTGGCCCCGATGCGGATCGGGATCCGCGCGCTGCGCGCCGCCGCGATGACCGCCTCCACCTCACGGGGTCGATGGATATTGCCCGGGTTCAGCCGGACCTTATCGACCCCGGCCTCGATGGCCGCCAGCGCCAGCCGATAGTCAAAATGGATATCCGCCACCAGGGGCAGCGATGTCTGTCTTTTGATCGAACGCAGAGCTGTCGCATCCTGCGGGTCTTCGACAGCCAGGCGCACGATCTCGCAACCCGCGTCCTGGAGAGACCGGATCTGCGCCACCGCCGCCTTCACCCGCTTGGCCGGCACCTTGACCATGGACTGGATAGCCACCGGGTGCCCCGCGCCGAGAAAGACGTTGCCGACCCGCACCGTTCGACTCGCGCGACGCTTTATCTTCATCGGGAGAACAATGCCACCACCCTGTCCCAGTAGCCGTAACGGATCAGGTCATTGAAAAATATGAAGACCGCCAGCAGGATGAGAAAACTGAGGCCCGCATTGCTGACCGCGTCCTCCACCCGCCGGCTCAACGGCCGGCGCCTGAGCTTTTCGAGCCCCGTTAAAAAGATGTGCCCGCCGTCCAAGACCGGAAGGGGCAACAGGTTGAAGACCGACAGGCTCATGCTCAGGATGCCGATGACGTGCAGGATCGCGGAGAATCCGACCTTCGCCGCGTTCGTGGCGATGAAGAAGATCCCCAGAGGACCGGTCACCGATTCGCGGAACGACATCGTCCCGACGATGATGTAGAAGATGGCGGATAACGTCATGACGGTCATGTCGACGAGCGTCTTGAACCCCCTGACAAAAGCCTCGCCTAAGCCATAGCGCACCAGGATGATGTCCTCGGCGGGCCGGATGCCGATCAGTCCCACTTCCACTTTTTTGCCGACGGGGGTCGCGACCTCTTTTGCTTCGGGCGTCAGATCGAGAGAGACCTCTTGCGGACCCCGCGCGACCGCCAGATGCAGGGTCTTGCCCTTCTCGGCCCGGATCGCCCGGGAAAGGTCTTCCCAATACCGGACCTTCTCCCCGTTGACCGCGACGATGGTGTCGCCGACCTGCAGGCCGGCGGCCTGGGCCGGCATGCCCGCGATCAATTCGCCGATCTTCGTCGTGAACCGGGGATACCCGAGAAAATACACCATCCACAGACAAAGGAACGCCAGGATATAGTTGAAGACGGGGCCCGCGGCGATGATCCGCGCGCGCTGGCCCGGCGGCCGCGAGAGAAACTCATCCGGCGCGCCCTTAAACTCCTCGGCGCTGTCGCCGGCCATCTTGATGAAACCGCCGAAGGGGATCGCGCAGATCATGTATTCCGTCTCGCCGATCTTGCGGGAAAAAAGCTTGGGGCCGAACCCCAGCGAAAACTTTTCCACGCGCACTTTGGACGCCTTGGCCATCAAATAATGGCCAAGCTCATGGACAAGGATCAACACGCTCAGGATCAGGATAAAGGTCAGCATCGTCTCTTAAGGTCTCCTGTTTATACGGGCGACTTCGCGCAAGGCCGCCTCCCGGGCCTCGGCATCCGTCGCAAAAACTGTCTTTAGGGTCATCCGCGCCTCGGCTGTTTTAACGCGGCTCAGCACCCGCTCGATCACCGAAGGGATATGCCGGAACGGCAGGCGCTTTTCCAAAAATGCCGCCACCGCCACTTCATTCGCCGCGTTCAGCACGCAAGGCGCCAACCCTTCCTGACGGCCGGCAGCGAACGCCAGCGCCAGACAGGGAAATCTTTTCAGGTCAGGGGCCGCGAACGTCAGTGCCCCGATGCGGGACGGGTCCAACCGCAGCCGCGCGTTCGTCCAGCGCTCGGGATACGTCAACGCGTACTGGATCGGCAGCTTCATATCCGTCACCGCCATTTGAGCGAGGAGCGAACCGTCCACGAACTCGACCATCGAATGGATGAGCGCCTCGGGATGGACGACGACGCGGATCTTTTCCAGAGGGACGTCAAAAAGCTGCCGCGCCTCCAGGACCTCGAGCCCCTTGTTCATCAGCGTCGCGGAATCGACGGTGATCTTGCGACCCATCTTCCAGCGCGGATGCGCCAGGACCTCCCGGACCGTCACCTCTTTCAAGCGGCGGCCGCGACGGCGCCACAAGGGCCCGCCGGAAGCCGTCAAGTAGAGGGTCTGCACCGTCGACAGATCCCGGCCCTCCAGACATTGGAAGATCGCGCTCTGCTCGCTGTCAACGGGGACCAGCCTTCCGCGGCCCGCCCGCAACGCCCGGCGGACGAGCGGCCCGGCCACCACAATGGATTCCTTGTTCGCCAGCGCGACCGTCTTACCGGCGCCCAGCGCCGCTAAAAGAGGAAAAAGGGCTCCGCTGCCCACGATGGCGAGCACGACCGTGTCCGCCGCTGCCTCGGACGCCAGGCGGCAGATGCCATCCCGGCCCGCGAAGACCTTGACCCGACGGGGCAGACGGCGCGCGAGTTCTGCGGCTTTCGCCGGTTCGCCTACGGCGACGCAGGAAGGCCTGAACTCGGCGACCTGCTCCTGCAGCCGGCCGATATTCGCGTTGGCAGAAAGCCCGACAACATCGATCCGGTCCTTATATTGCCGGGCCACCTGGAGCGCGCTCTCGCCGATAGAGCCCGTTGACCCCAAGACCACGATCTTTTTCTTTTTCCTCATCATCGGGAGACGGCGCGCCGATCAAAAAGTCGTGCCGGTCGCAAAAGCCCTGCTCAAATGATAGTTCAGCCAGAAATAAAAAGCCGGCGCGGTGAACAAAAGGCTATCGATAACATCCAGGACGCCTCCCATGCCGGGAAAGAGCGTATTCGAATCCTTGGCCGCGCAATCGCGCTTGATGAGAGATTCCGACAGGTCTCCCAAAAGCCCCAGCGCCCCGAGGCCGAGGCCGAGCAGGACCATATTGATCCACGAAAAGATCGGATAAGGTGGCAGGAATGACTTGCTCGCCAATGCCCCCAGAACCGCAAAAGCCAGGCCGCCGACCGTACCCTCCATCGTCTTCTTCGGGCTGATGCGCGGGATCAGGCTGCGCCGGCCCCACTTAATGCCGACGAGGAACGCGCCGATGTCCGCCCCCTTGGTCACCAAAAGCAGGCACCCGACCAGGGCCGTGCCGTTAGGCAGGATCTTGAGCTTGATCATGAAGCTGAAAAACCAGGCGACATAGAGGATGCCGAAGAGCGTCGCGGCGATCCCCAAAACGGCGTTGGTGCTCTCCCGGCGGGAGAACTGCAGGATGAAAAGCGTGATGAAGGCCAGGGCGATGAACAAGAGCTCCCAGCCCCTCGTCGATTCAAACTTCAAATAGATGGACAGCGGGATGACGATCCCCAGGAACGTGCCGAAATACTTATACATGGGGATGCCCTTTTTTTCAATGAGCGTGAAAAACTCGTAGAGACCGAGGATGATGAGCGCCACCACGGTCAAGACGTAGATCGCCTCGACCGCCAGGGCCGTCAGCGAAAAAAACCCCAACAGCACGGCTGTCCAGATACGCCGGTTAATCATCGACTCCTCCGAAGCGCCGGTGCCGGCGTTTGAAATCCCCGATCGCTTTCTTCAGGTCCCGGCCCCTGAAATCGGGCCAGCACTTCTTGACCGCGCAGAACTCCGCGTAAGCGGCCTGCCACAGCAGAAAATTACTGATACGGTCCTCTCCGCTGGTGCGGATGATGAGGTCCGGGTCCGGAGCCTCCGCCGTGTAAAGACGGGCGGCGAACTCGTCCTCGGTCACCTTCGACGCGTCGAGCCGGCCGGCCCGGACATCCTCCACGATCCGGCGCACCGCCGCGAGGATCTCCTGACGGCCGCCGTAATTGAACGCCAGCTGGACGCACATCCCTTTCTGTGCCCGCGTCCGACCCTCGGCCCAGCGCAATGTCTCCCGCAAGGAGGCCGTGAGCCCTTCTTCTTCGCCGATATGCCTGAACCGGATCTCCGCGTCGATGAGCATGGAAAGCTCCTCCCTGAGAAAGCTCTCGCAGCTCGACATGAGAAAATCCACCTCCGGCCCGGGCCGTTTCCAGTTCTCGCTGGAAAAAGCGAAAAGGGTCAGGTAGCGGACCTTCTGCTCTTTGGCGGTGCGGATGACGTCCTTGATGACCGCCAGCCCGCGCCGGTGGCCCTCGACGCGAGGCAAGCCCCTGCGCCGGGCCCAGCGGCCGTTGCCGTCCATGATGATCGCCACATGGGCGGGGCCGCCGACTTCCTGTTTCGGTTTAGTCACGGACGAACCCTCAACGCCTACTGATGCACGCGGTAGTCGATATCGGGGAAGATGTTATCGCGGGACTCGAGGTCCCTGAGGAACGGCTCCGACACCCCGTCCGCCCTGACCCCGTCGGCAAGCTTGAAAAATGAGAGCAGGTGCTCCTTGGTGCGCCGCTGGGCGTACGAAACGTGGGTCCCCGTCGCCATGATGAACGCCCAGTCGGAGCTCTGCGCCAGCAGCAGCTCCCGCAGCGCCTGGTTAAGGGCGCGCCGCTTGAGGCCGTGGACATGGGGGTTCTGGCGGACCAGCTCGGTCATGACGCGCGAGGCTTTATGCAAATGACGATAGATCCAATCGTTGGTCCCCTGGAGCCACACCTCCGAATACCCCTTCCATCCCCAGCTCGACATCGACGGCGTCAAGACCTGGTTCTTCGGGTTCTCGGCGAGATATTCCGACGGCGTCACCATCCGCAGGGATTTCTGGTCAAAGGTGACCTTGCGGATCAGGAACTCCAGCCATTGCGGGCCTTCGAACCACCAGTGGCCGTACAGCTCGGCGTCATACGGCGAGATGATCATGGGGGGCCGGCCGAGCGCGTCATAAAGGTATTCCGCCTGCTTTTCCCTGTTGAACATGAAATTCCCCGCGTGCTCCGCGGCCTTCT
This sequence comes from Candidatus Omnitrophota bacterium, assembly GCA_041308805.1. Taxonomy (GTDB): domain Bacteria; phylum Omnitrophota; class Gorgyraeia; order Velamenicoccales; family Velamenicoccaceae; genus JBFZAX01. The sequence goes on from JBFZAX010000180.1 coordinate 14,086, forward strand.
CTCGCGCCGCGTCGGGGTCGTAAGGCTCCTTCTGGTTCGTCGACCCCGAGATCCGGTAATATTTGACCCCGGTGTTGATGCGCACCCCGTCGGGATGGATATACGGCTTGATGTAGTCGTACTCGAGATCGAAGCCGATGTCCCGGTAGAACTCCCTGTAAAGATAATCTCCCGGATAGCCCTCGACGCTCGACCAGACCTGTTTGGAAGATTCCATGTCCCTGGCGAAACACGCCACCCCCGTCTTGCAATAGACCGGGGCGAAGACGCCGTATTTGGGCCGCGGCGTCCCGTGGAGGATGCCGTGGGAATCCGAAAAAAAATACTTCAGGCCGCACTCCTTGAGGATCTCGTCGTGCCCCGGCTGATAGCCGCATTCGGGCAGCCAGATCCCCCGGGGGGGGCGGCCGAAGACCTTCTGGTAATGCGCGACCGCCGTCTTCGTCTGGGCGCGCACCGACGGGGCCGTGACATCCATCAGCGGCAAATAGCCGTGCGTAGCCCCGCAGGTGATGATCTCCAGATTGCCGGAGTCCTGGAAACGCTTGAACGCCCGGGTCAGGTCGCGGTCGTACCGCTCAAAAACATCGCGGGCCTCGGAGAAGAGGCTCAGATACATCCGCGCCAGCTTGTTGAACGCCGGGAGCCACGCGGTGCGCTCGATCTCCTTGTGGGACAGCTCGATGAGCCGGTTGATATGCCGCAGATACCGGTCCTGGAGAAGAGGGTCGGTGAGCATGGACGCCAGGGTCGGGGTGACCGACATGGTCAGGCGGAAACGCACCCCGTCCCTCTCTAGCCGTTCAAACATCGTGATGAGGGGGATGTACGTTTCCGTGATCGCCTCGTACAACCAATCCTCTTCCAGGAAATCGTCGTGCTCCGGATGGCGCACGTAGGGCAGGTGGCCATGCAACACTACGCAAAGATACCCTTTAAGCATGCTTGTCCCTCGGTTGTTGAACGGATCTCGTTATGGATACGTCGGACGTCGGGAATTCCGGCCAGCTTTAAGGCTGGCGCGTCGTGCGGCGCGTCACGGTCGGCGTGACCGACCGCTTCTCTCCGGTCTTCGCTGAGGTCGCTTCCACCGGGATCACCTGCTTGCCGTCGGGCAACGCGAAGCGCAGAGTGAAGGTGCCGTCGGGCCGAAGCGTCAGGGGCCGGCCCTGGATCGTGACCCGGGCGTCCGGCTCCGTCGCCCCGTAGACCACCAGCTCGCAATCGGCGACAAGCCAGAACGCGGCCTTGCCTTTCGCTTTTTTGACCGGCGAGCTGACGCCCATCGATGCCAGCCCCCGGGAAGAGACATCCCTCTTGAGGCGCTCCTGCCAAAGCTTGCCCACGGGGCTGGAAACCCGAGACCCCAATCCGACGGACATGCCGTACAGCCTGCGGAAATCGTCGTCGGGGATCATCCACTCTTCGTCCGTCACCCAGGACGGGCCGTCGAGCGGGAGCATGATCGTGTTCGACCGCACCACGGTGATGAAACGGCCGTCAGCGAGCAAGACCCCCAGGTCCGCGCACCAGGAGGTGCCCGGGGAACCAAAGTTCAAATACCAGTTACGGGCGTCAAGGTCAACTTCCGTGTCGAAAAAACGGTGCGCGTTGGTCCCGTCGAAATTAATGAAGCTGATGTCGTAAGCGCGCAGGATCCAGCGGCAGCCGCCCCAGGCAGGACCCACATCCTGCTTCAGGCGCGCCAAGGTGGCCTGATTTACGTCCCAATACGAATGCGCCCACCAAGGGTCGCGGATCTGCAGGACCAGAACATCCTCATCGTAACGCCCCGGCAATTCTCCCTGCTGGAGCTCCTGCGCAAAGGACTTCTGGTAGACCGGCTCGGAGACGCCCATGTAATACTTAGATTCCTCGGCCTTCATATCGTGCAAGGGGATCTGCGCCGGGACAGCCGCCTTCTTCGCCGCGGCGCGGGTCACGGCCCTGCGGACCGCCCGCGGGCGAGTCACCGCGCGCCCCTTCGACGGCTGAGATCTTTTCGCTTTTTTTCTGGGCTCTCGTTTCATGGGACACCCCCCTTTTAAGTAAAATAGGGGACGAACCCTCCATCCCCTACTTGCTGCAATGCTCCTGCCGACAACTTAAGCCTATCGACTACATAGAACAGAGGAAATGTTTAAGGCCTGCCGCGACCCTCTCAACCCCGTCTTCCTCGGCCTGAAGGCCGAGGCTTGTGTCGGGGTTACTCTAAGCGGCCACCGCATTCCCCCGCCCTGAAGGGCGGGACTCTAGGCCGCGCAGAGTCAGGGCGAGGAGACCGTGTTCTCGGTGACCGCCGGTTCGACGGCGGAGGCTTTCAAAGCCGCCATTTGCCTCTGGACGCGGCGCAGCGCCTCATCCGTCGCCGCCTTCAGCTCTTTCTCCCTCTCGAGCTCCTTCGACAGTTCGGCCGCTTCGGCTTTCTTCGCGGCGAGCTGGGCGCGCAACGACTCAAGCTGGGACTCCATCGCCGCCCGTTCGCTTTGGGCCTTTAGCAGGCCCTCTTCGGAGACGAGCCTCTTCTCAAGCTCACCCTTAAAATCTTTTTTCGTCTTTTGGAGCGCATCCCCCAACACGAACGCCACGGCGCCGACCGCGCCGATCGCGACGATCGCTAAAACGACAGGCAAGATCCCCTTGAGCGAAGACACGCGCATATTATTTCAGATTTTCCGCGGGTTCCAATAATCCCGTCCCGGACTGAGGGACGGCCTCCGGCGACTCACCCCCCGGCGCGACCTTTTGCAGCTTAGGGAGGATGACGATCTCCACGCGGCGATTCTTAAAACGCCCCTCCTGCGTGTCATTGGAGACCACCGGCCGGAACTCCCCGTAGCCGATGGCGACCAGGCGCGCGGGGCTGACCCCCTGGTCGATCAAATAATGCAAGACACTCGTCGCCCGGGCCGTGGAAAGCTCCCAGTTGGACTTCCATCCGGAATACTTGATGGGCTCATTGTCGGTGTGGCCTTCGACGCCCACGTTCAGGTCCGCGGCTTTTTCCGTGATGATAGCGGCCACTTTATCCAATGAAGGAAAGGCCTGGGGCTTGATCTTGGCTTTTCCTGAGTCGAAAAGGATTTCATCCAAAAAGGTTATGACAAGACCCCTCTTCTCCAGGCTCAAGCTGACCCCTTCGACCCCTTTAAGCTGCGCTTCAAGCTCCGCGCGGATCCTGTCCAGGCGCTCCAGCTCTTCCTCGAGCGACTGGATCTTCTCGTGATCGGATCGGCGGCCCTTTTGGATGATGACGGTGCAGCCTGAAACGGCCAAAAGGACGACTGAAAAAACGATGACAAAGGCCGCGGAAACGATCTGTCCCCTCTTCATCACACCTCCGTATTAAAGGTAAGCTTTTTTAAAATATCACAGGGCCAATTTCAAGTCAAGACAAACTTGGCCTGGGCTATTTGAAAAGGGTCTCTTCGCGGCCCGATCCGACGGAGACGATGCGGACAGGGGCTCCGCAGGCGTCTTCGATCGCTTTGATGTAATCTTTAGCCGCGGGAGGAAGGTCGGCATAACTTCTTATTTGGCAGGTACTTATTTTCCAGCCGGGGAAGTCTTTATAGACGGGCCGCGCTCTGGTCATCACCTCGAAATCATGGGGGAATGACCGAAATGTCTTGCCTTTGTAACGGTAGGCGACGCACATCTTGATGGTTTTAAGCTGATCTAAGACATCCAGCTTCATCATCGCGAGGCTTTCGGGACCGTTGATCATGACGGCGTGACGGACCATCACGGCGTCGAACCAACCGCAGCGCCGGGGCCGGCCCGTGGTGGCCCCGAATTCCTGGCCCTTGGAGCGGATGCGCTCGTTGAGCGCCTTGGGGAACTCGGTCACGAACGGCCCCTCTCCAACCCGTGTGGTGTACGCCTTGATGACGCCGACCACCCGATGGATCTTAGTCGGCGCCACCCCTGTCCCGGTGGAGGCGCCCGCGGCGACCGCGTTGGAAGAAGTCACAAAAGGGTAGGTCCCGAAATCGACGTCCAGGAACGTCCCCTGGGCGCCCTCGAAGAGCACCGAAGCGCCCCCATCGATCGCTTCGTTCAACAAGACCACCGTGTCGGTCACGTACTCCCGCAGCTGGCGGCCGTAATCGAGATAGGTGCGCGCGAGCGCGTCGAAAGAAAATCCTTTTTGCCGGAAGACCTTGCGGAAGACCTCGTTCTTCTCGCGCAGGTTATCGCGCAGCTTCTCTTTCAGGAGACGCGGATTCAAAAGGTCGACGACGCGGATGCCGCAGCGGCTGACCTTATCGACGTAGCAAGGCCCGATGCCGCGGCCGGTGGTGCCGATCTTATTCGTCCGCTTGGTCTCGCGCAATCCGTCGAGGATGCGGTGGTAAGGGAAGATGACGTGCGCCTGGTCCGAGATCTTCAGGCGGCCGGCGACATCGATGCCCTTGCCGCGCACATAGGCGATCTCTTCGAGCAGGACGGCCGGATCGACGACGACACCGTTGCCGATGACGCAGGTCTTCTGCGGATGCAGGACGCCCGACGGCAAAAGATGGAAGATGAACGTGGCGCCCGCCACCACCACCGTATGGCCGGCGTTGTTGCCTCCCTGGTAACGGGCGATGAGCTGGACATCCTTGGACAGGACGTCGATCACCTTGCCCTTGCCCTCATCCCCCCATTGCAGCCCTACGAGAACGGTGTTCACGGATCGGCTCCCTGTCGGCATCAAGGCACCATCGTGAAGATCTTGCGCGCGATCTCCGGATACCTGGCGACGAACTTGAGCTCATCATCGACGAGCGGCTTCTGGTTATGCACGTTGGCGTAGCGCACCAGCTCTAAGACCTTCGCCGCCTCCGCGTCATCCTTGAAAATCAGCTCCAGCTTGTCGGAGACGTTGCGGAATCCCTTGATCCCCGAATATTCGCCCGCCGTGATCTGGCGGCCGGTCTCGATGACCTCCGGCTCTCCGCGGCCGAGCTCCTCGTAGTCATAGAGCTCGTAGTTACGCCGGTCCTTCAGCGCGCCGTCGGCGTGAATGCCGGACTCGTGCGCGAAAGCATTAGCCCCCACCCCGGGCTGGTTGATGGGGATCGGCACGCCGAACGCGTAAGAGGCGTACTTGGAGATCCGCCACGATTTCTTCAGGTCGATGCGCTCGTCCATTTTGCAGGCCTCGAGGCCGGCGCCGTATTTGATCGCCAGGATGCAGCTGACCAGGTCGGCGTTGCCCGCCCGCTCGCCCATCCCGTTGACGCAGGTATTGATGTAGGCGTCGACGCCGGCGTCGTTCGCCGCTTTGGCGCCCGCGACCGAATTCGCGACGACCATCCCCAAATCATTGTGGCAGTGGATCTCAATGGGGATCATGACCGCTTCCGCCAGCGCCTTGATGCGCGCGTACATCGTAAAGGGCGAATCGCAGCCCAGGGTATCGCAATAGCGGATCCGGTCCGCGCCGGCCTTCTTGGCGGCGAGCGCGAACTCGATGAGGTACTCCAGCCGGGTGCGCGAGGCATCCTCGGCGTTGACGCCCAAAGCCTCCCCGCCCAGCGACCGGGCCAGCTGGACCGCCTCGGTCATCTCGCGGATGATGGACTGATGGTCGAGCTTACCCTTGAACTTGTTGGCGATCATCTGATCCGAAGTCGATATCGACAGGTTCAGGAACTTGATCGACGGAACGTTGCGGAACGCCGTCTGGACGTCCTCGCGCGTGGCGCGGATCCAGCCGCTGAGCCTCAGCGGCGCGATCGCGCCCATCTGCGCCAGCTCCAGGTTAGCGTTGAGATAATTGATCTCATGCTTGGTGACGGGGAAACCGAATTCCGACTGCGCGACGCCCATATCGTTGAGCATGATATTGAGCATCGTCTTCTGCAGTTTCGAAAGACAGATGCGCGACGTCTGCACCCCGTCCCGATTCGTCACATCCAGAAAATAGATCTTGCTCATCGTTTCACCTCCCGACCGTCCTTTGGGAACCCTGTGTTGATTTTATCATGACCGTCTTCGGCCGACGGGGAGGCCGACGACGCGCCGGACACCCCCATCACCGTCTTTTCAAATTCGCTGTAGGAAGGCGTGTTCACGACGCCGAAGATCTCTACGTTCTCCACGACGAACGCCGGCGCCGCGACGATCGGGAAATCCGCGACGAAACGGGAGCGCTTTTCCAGCGCCTCCAGGGCCGCCTTCGTTCCCAGGCACTCCCCGACCCGTGTCCGATCCTCCTGCGGCAGCGCCTGCAGACACGCGGCGGCATCCGCGTCCGGGGAAGCCTGACGGCAGACCAGATAAGAGAGCAAGGCGGCGTCGGAGATCTCCCCGACGCAAGCCGCCCTCCGGGTCTCTTCCAGGGCCGCCTCCCCTCCCTTGGCCGACCAGACGCCGTCGGACGCGCGCTCGGCCATGAGATGGAGCCTCAGGCCTGTCTCAGGATGACGGTCCCGGAATTCTTTGACGACCCCGGCCAGTCCC
>JBFZAX010000181.1:0-3328 GCA_041308805.1 Candidatus Omnitrophota bacterium
CGATCTCGGCGAGGGCGTCGAGGGCGTCCTTGCCGTCCTCGAGCTCCCCCACCACCGAGCTCACGATGTGGGCCACGTGGCTGTAGTGCTCGACCTTCATGAGCTCGGCCACCTGCACGGAGCCGAACCGGCACACCCGGCCGAGGTCGTTGCGGCCGAGGTCCACGAGCATGAGGTGCTCCGCCCGCTCCTTCTCGTCGGCCAGCAGCTCTCGGGCGATCGCGTCGTCGTTCCCCCCCTCGTTGCGCGCGCGCGTGCCGGCGATCGGCCGCGTCTCGACCTTGCCGTCCTCGCATCGCACCAGCATCTCAGGCGAGGACCCGACGAGCGCCAGCTCGCCCAGCTTCAGATAGAACATATACGGCGAAGGATTGACCGACCGCAGCGACCGATACACGTCGAAAGGCCGGCTCTTAAGCCGGGCACGGAACTGCTGGGACAGGACGACCTGGATGATATCTCCGCGGCCGATATACTCCTTGGCCTTCAAGACGGCTTGGCAGAATCGAGCCGGGGTCATATTCGAGGTGACGCGCCCCGGGCCGGGCGGCGAAAGCCTCCGGGGCCCGCGGGGAACAGGCCGCTCTAATTTTTTGGTCAACGCATTGATGGACCTGACCGCGGCCTGATATGATCTTCTCAACAGGCGGTCGCCTTTGCCCTTGAGGATCACGTTCGCCACCAGTTTCATCCTGCGGTTCACATGGTCGAAGATGATCAGCGTATCGCAAAGCATAAAGACGCAATCCGGCAGGCGCAACGGATCGGGGTTCTTGTCAGGGATCCGCTCGAAAAAACGCACCATATCGTAACCCATGTAACCGACGAACCCGCCGCAAAAACGGGGCAATCCTTTGACGGGAACGAACCTGAAATCCGCCGCCGCCTTCCTGAGCTCCTCCAGAGGGCTCCCGGCGCAATGCACTTTTTGTATTTGCGGTCCTCCCCCCGAAAAACGGACCCAGCGCGCCTCAGGGCCCTTGCTCTGAAAAACCAGGACAGGATCTGCCGCCAAAAAAGAATAACGGCCGACGTTCTCCTGGCCCTCGACGGATTCCAGCAGGCAGCCATAACGGCCCTCGTCGATCTTCAGGAACGCCGACACCGGCGTCTCAAGGTCAGCGAGAACCTCCCGGTAAACAGGAATGACGTTCCCTTGGCGGGCGAGTTTCTTGAATTCTTGAAAGGACGGATAGATCATTTTATATAACTAGTGATGGGTCTCAAAGTCTCAATGTCTAAACGTCTCAAAGCCTCAAGACGGTCTATAGTCGATGGTCTATAGTCTATGGTCAATACCCTGTGACTGGAAATTAGCTCGCGAAGGGTATAAGCGAGGCGCGAGCGAAATAAGTGGAAATAGATAGAAATAAGTTGTGTCGTTTTTTCTTAACCGAAGACAACCAATTTCCGTGAATTTCAACTAATTTCGCCCTGCGCCAAAATGATACAGGGCTAATTTCTAGTTACGGGTTACCCTTGAGACCTGGAGACCTTCAGACCCATCGTTTGGCCATCGACAATCGACCATAGACTATTGACCATAGACTTAATTCACGTTCATTATTTCAATTTCAGCTTCCTATAAAAACAACTCCGCTTGCCCGTGTGGCACGCGGCGCCGACCTGGCGGACCTTGATCAGGAGCGCGTCCTTATCGCAATCGTAGGCGATGCCCTTGACGAACTGAAAATGCCCCGAGGTCTCCCCTTTGACCCAGAATTTTTTGCGCGAGCGCGACCAGAAACAGGTCTTCTTAACCTTGAGGGTCTTGCGCAGCGACGCCTTGTTCATGTAGGCGATCATGAGGACGTCCTTGTTGGCCGCATCCTGGACGATCGCCGGGATCAGACCATCCGCATCGAATTTCAGCTCATTGAGGCTCTTGATATCGCGCAGCTCTTCTTTATTCGCCATGTTCTCCTCTTGTTGATTCAAACGCGGACATTGACGCCCCGCGACTTAAGATATCTCTTAATAGCGGGCACCGTGAAAGTCCCGTAATGGAAAACGGAGGCGGCCAGAGCCGCGTCCGCCTTCGCCTTGGTCAGCACTTCCAGAAAATGGGCCTTCGTCCCCGCCCCGCCGGAAGCGATGACCGGGATCTTGAGCGCTCTCGCCACCGCCCGGGTCAACGAAAGATCAAAACCGTCCTTTGTCCCGTCGAAATCCATGCTCGTCAGCAGGATCTCCCCGGCGCCGAGCTTTTCGGCTTTCCTGGCCCAGGCGACCGCATCCAGACCCGTCGGGATCCGACCTCCGTGGGTGAAGACCTCCCACCGGCCGGCAGAAACCTTTTTTGCATCGATGGCCACGACGATACACTGGCTGCCGAAACGCCGCGCGGCCGCCGAGACCAACCGGGGGTCTTTGACCGCCGCCGTATTGATCGAGACCTTATCCGCCCCGGCGTTCAGGAGCCCGCGGATATCATCGACCGTCCGCACGCCTCCGCCGACTGTGAACGGCATGAAGATGTTGCGGGCGATCCGCTCCACCAAAGCGACGAGCGTCCGGCGCTCTTCGTGGCTGGCGGTGATGTCCAGGAAAACGAGCTCATCCGCCCGCTGGCGCTCATAGGCCCGCGCCACCTCGACGGGGTCTCCGGCATCGCGCAAAGAGACAAAACGCACCCCCTTGACGACGCGTCCGTCTTTGATATCCAGGCACGGGATGATCCGCTTAGCCAGCATCCGGGGGTTCTTTCGTCAAGCGACGCAACGGATCGCTTCCTGAAGGGTGAACCTGTTCTCGTAAAGGGCCTTACCGACGATCACGGCGTCAACCCCTTGGCTGCCAAGGGCGGCCAGCGCCTTGATGTCATCGAGGGTCGCGATCCCGCCGGCATACGTGAAAAAAAGTTTGGTCTTCGCGCTGCGGCGGGCGCGGTCCAGGAAGGCCCTGATCTTCACGACATCAGGCCCTTGCAGCGTCCCGTCCTTGGTGATATCCGAAAAATTCACATAGGTGATCCCCAGCGACGAAATAGACTCGATAAAAGACGGGATGTCCAGCAGCACATCCCCCGAAGTCTGCCATCCGCTGGTCGCGCCGGTCACGATCTCATCGGTCGGCATGGTGCGGATATCGATGCTCACCGCGATGCGCGCCAAAAATTCTTTGAGCTCGGGCTTTTTGAAAAACCCCGGGTCTTCGATCGCGCGCGTCCCCAGCGCCACCCGCGCGGCGCCCGCCTCCAGGTAGCGGCGCACCGCGTCGGTCGACCGGATCCCTCCGCCCACCTCGATGGCGACCTTGACGCTTTTGATCAACGACTCGACCGTTTCAAAATTCTCCAGACGCCCGGTGCGCGCGCCGTCCAGATCGA
>JBFZAX010000182.1:0-4774 GCA_041308805.1 Candidatus Omnitrophota bacterium
ATGATCAGCAGAGCCAGTGTGAATCCCAGGCCCATCCCTAATCCGTCCGCCAACGACGCGAGGACGCCGTTGCGGGAGGCGAACGCCTCCGCGCGGCCCAGGATGATGCAGTTGACGACGATCAAAGGCACGTAGACGCCCAGCGACTTGTCGAGGCCCGGCGAATAGGCCTTGAGGACCATCTCGACGATCGTCACGAACGAGGCGATGACTACGATGAAACACGGTATGCGGATCTTGTCGGGGATGACGCGCCGCAGCATCGAGATGATCAGGTTCGAGCACACCAGGACGAATGTCGCGGCCAACCCCATGCCCACGGCGTTATTCAAGGAGGTCGAGACCGCCAGAGCCGGACAAAGCCCTAAGACGATAAAGAAAATAGGGTTCTCGCGGAAGATCCCTTTGACGAACTCCTGCCACAACTTCTTCATGACGCCTGCCCTTTCAGGCTATATCCGTATTTTCGCCGCTGCGTGAAACGGTCGATCAAAGGCACGACCGCGTTCATGATCAAAATGGAATAACAGACCCCTTCCGGATAGCCGCCCCACAGCCGGATGACCGATGTCAGGAGCCCGCATCCGACGCCGAAGATGGCTTGTCCCCAACGGGTGATCGGTGAAGTGACATAATCCGTCGCCATGAAAAAAACGCCCAGGAAAAGGCCTCCGGATAAAACATGGAAAATAAGATCTCCCTGGAAAAGACCCCCGCGGCCGCCGAAGGCCCAGGCGAAGACGCCGACCGTCGCGATGAAAGTCGCCGGCGTCTGCCAGGAGATGATCCCCTTATACAAGAGATACAACCCTCCGAGCAACAACGCCAGCCCGCAGACCTCGCCGATGCAGCCGCCGCGGTTGCCCAAGAACAGGTCCCAATAACTCAACCCCATGTCCGCCAGCTGGCCGGCCTTCCCTTCCTTCAAAAGGTTCAAAGGCGTCGCCTGGGTGACGGCATCGTAGACAAAAGGCTTGGTAAAGGTCGTCAGGTGCACGGGCCAGGCGGCCATCAGGAACGCGCGGGCCGCGAGCGCGGGATTGAAGATGTTGCGGCCCAGGCCGCCGAACGCCTGTTTGACGATGGCGATGGCAAAGATGCTGCCGATCATCCCCACCCACCACGGCGCGTGGGCCGGGAGATTGTACGCGAGCAACAGCCCCGTCATGAACGCGCTGCCGTCGGCGAGCGTCACTTTCACCCCTCGGCCCCGCTGGATCAGGGCCTCCGTCGCGAGCGCCGAGACGACGCACACAAGGATCAGCCTCAGCGCCGCCATCCCGAAGATAACGACGCCGATGATCCCCGCCGGCACGAGGGCGGCGCTGACGATCCACATGATGCGCGCCACCGATTCGCGCTTGGCCATATGAGGCGCGGATGAGACAAAAAGTTTTTCGGTCATCGCTTCATCTTCTCCAAAATGGCCTGCCCCTGCTCCCGGACCGAATCGATCACGGCCTGCGAGGTGATCGTCGCGCCGGTGATCGTCTCGACGCCATCGTCCAGTCCAGCCAACGGCTTGCCGTTGAACTGGGCCTGGAACCACGGCTGAGGCGGGGCGTCGCGGGTCCCTTTCCCCCGCAGGACATCCCACAGCGTCTCTTTTTGCAGGACCTCCGTCACGCGCGTCCCCAGGCCCGGGGTCTCGTTCTGGGAAAGGATCTTGATGCGCTGGATCACCCCGTCCGATGTCATCCCGACCATCGTCTCGATCACGCTGGAATATCCCTTGCGGGAGGCCTTGAAGGCCACCCCCAACGGCCGGCGGTCCGCGCCATAGGCGACATAATACAAAACCCCCTCGGCGCCCTCCCCCGTGACCGGCTCGAACTTCTCCGCCGCCGGAAAGACCTCTTTGAGCGCCGACTGCTCTTCCAGCGATCGCTGATAAAGGATCTTGGGCCGCGTCACATTATAGACGACGGCCAGGAGCGCCGACGCGGCGAGACAGATCGTTCCCAAAATGACCGCATAACGGACAAAATTATTTTTTAGCATTCCGGATCCTGACCTTGGCCGCCTTGATCGCCTGGACGATATTGCGCCGGGACGGGCATAAATAAGCGCACAGGCCGCACTCGATGCAATCCATGATCCCGTAACTCTCGGCGAGATCCAGGCGGTCCTTCTTCAGGGCGAGAGCGATGGAGCTCGGATTCAAGCCCACCGGGCAATTCTGCACGCACTCACCGCAGCGCACGCAAAAAGATTCCTCCTGCTCTCTCTCCAGGGCCTCATCGAATAAAAGGATACCACTGGTGCCTTTGATGACCGGACCGTCGAGGGAGAATTGCGCCAGCCCCATCATCGGCCCGCCCATGACGATCTTCTTAGGCTCTTTCGTCACAGGGCCGCACTGTCGGATCAGGTCCCCCACCGGCGTGCCGATCCGCGCCAGGAGATTTTTAGGATGCGCCAGCCCCTGCCCGGCGACCGTCACGACGCGCTCATATAAAGGTTTGCGCTCCACCACGGCTTCGTAGATCGCGAAGACCGTGCCGACATTCTGGACGACGACGCCGACGTCAAAAGGAAGCTTGCCCGTAGGGACCTCCCGGCCAAGACACGAAGCGATCACCTGCTTCTCGCCGCCCTGAGGATAGAAGGTCTTAAGGACGATGACCTTGGCGCTGAGGGCCTTGGCCCGCTCGCCTAAGATCTTGATCGCTTCGGGCTTGTTGTCCTCGATCGCGATGAAAATATTTTTGGGATTCAGGATCTTGGCGATCAGGTGAGCGCCCTTGACGATCTCCGAAGCCTTCTCCACCATGAGGCGATAGTCCGCCGTCAAATAAGGCTCGCACTCCGCGCCGTTAAGGATGAGGGCGGCGATGGGCTTCGGCGGATTGAGCTTGATGTGGGTCGGAAAGGTCGCGCCCCCCAATCCCACCACGCCTGCCTCAAAGACGGCCTTCCTGAGATCCGCAGGGCTCAGCGCTTCCGTTTCGCTGTCCATACGCGGCCTCAAACCCGCCAACCCCTCATCTTTTCCGTCGCTTTCAATGACGATGGCGCGACTGAACCCTGCCAGGGGATGAGGATGATCGGCGATGGCCGTCACATTCCCGGAGATCGAAGCGTGGATAGGGGCAAAGACGCCCTTGTCCGAGGTCGCCAACAGCTGCCCCCGCTTCACGGGATCACCGACTTTGACGAGGACCTGATCAAGAGGCTTTCCGAGATGCTGCAGGAGAGGAATAAAAACCTTGGCCGGAAGAACAGCCTTTTCAATGGCCTGGTTTTCCGTTACATCTTTATGTTCTGCGAGGTGGATCATGGGTAGTGACGACTCCGATCAGGCCGATAACGGCCATGATACCGCTGACTGTCAGGAGCATCGGGCCCGGCTGGACGATCTCGGCGAGCGCAGAAGACACCAGCATCGCCAGCAGGAATGCGAGATGAACGATGATCTCCAGAGAGCTGAACACCTTACCCCTCATGGAGGTGTCCGTCACCTGATGGACAAGGGTATTACTGATCGCCATGATCGGCGAGATGACCAAGCCGAGCAGGAAGGAAAGGGTCAGCGCCGGCAAGACTTCGGGACGGCGGATGACGATGGAGACAAAAAGCGATAGTACCACCCCCGACAGGAAAACGCAAGAAAAAACGACCTTCATGCTGGCATTCCTGGGTCCCAGCCTGCCATAGGCCAAAGTCCCTAAGAACATTCCCAACCCCAGCGCCACGACCAAAAACCCGACCTCTTTCGTGCCCGAAGAAAAGATGTTCTGGACGAAAACGATAGACACGACATAAACCGCCCCAAGGGCGGCCCACAGGAGGAAAAGGACATTGAAACAGGAACGCAACTGTTTCTGGCCCTTAAGGAAAAAGAAAGCATCTCGCATCTCAGCGATGACGGACTTACGGATCACTTCCGCGATCTCCCGGCCGACTTCGGCGATCTTCCCTGCCTTGAGCTCACGCATGCTCCTGGTGCTCAACAGGAAGATCATGAGGCCTGAAACGAGGAAGCTCGCGCCATCGACGATAAAACCCCCCCGGGGACCGACCATGCTGACGAGGACGCCCCCCAGCCCCAGCCCGAACATCGCCGCCACTATGCCGGTCGTATTGACGAGAGAGTTGGCGAGCAACAGGTCGTCGGTCTTGACGATCTCCGGGATGATCGACATCTTGGCCGGGACATAGAACCGGCTGACGGAAAAAACAAGGAAGACGACGATATAGATCGGGACCAGGGTCGGCAAATGGATGAGCCAAAACGGGATGAGCAGGATCAGCCCGGCGCGCAGGAGATCGCAGACCACCATGGTCCGCCGCCGGTCCCACCGGTCGACGTAAACGCCCGCGATAGGGCCGATCAGGAAGACCGGCAAGATCGTAAAACTCATGAGCTTCGCCATCTGCGAGGGCGACCCCGGCGCGAGGCGATACACCAGGGCGATGAGCGCCATTTGGTCGAGCCGGTCCCCGAATTGGGAGATAGTCTGGGCGAGCCAGAGAAGGGAAAAATTCCTGTTGCGGATGATATGCCGGAAACGTGCCATAAAAAAATAAGCCGATGAGAGGGATTGCCCGCCGCAGGCGGGTCCGCCTACGGCGGAAACCTCTAACAAACTTACACCGGCATTCTAAGAAATAAAGCCGATGGGGGGAATCGAACCCTCGACCCGCGCTTTACTATAGCGCTTCTCTACCAACTGAGCTACATCGGCAATTAAATCTCGTAGCTGGTGCTGAGCGTGTAGAAGGACTGAGCTACATCGGCAATTAAATCTCGTAGCTCGTCCTGAGCCTGTCG
>JBFZAX010000183.1:0-5541 GCA_041308805.1 Candidatus Omnitrophota bacterium
ACGATCATGACCGCCCGGTTCGGCGAAGAAGCCTCCCAGATCGGGGTCGCGGTCGGGCGGACGGTCTTCGTGATCATGGCGGGCATCATCCTGCTCTATCACAGCATCAAAGAATAGCATGCTCACCGGCAAAAGAATCCTTTTGGTCATCGAAGACCAAAATCTGGACCGGATCCTGACGTATCTGCTGAAAGCCTGGGGCTATGAGGTCATCCCGTGCCCCGACGGCCGGCAGGCCCTGGAGATCGCCAACCGCAAATATCCCGACCTCATCCTGATCGACGCGCACCTCTCGACGGCGCCCAGCCTGGCGCTCTGCCGCAGCCTTAAAGACGACTTCATCACCGCCTATATCCCAATCATCATCCTGATCGACAAGAGGCAGCTGCGGCGGGACCTGCTCGATATCGAGGAGGGGATCGACGATTTTCTGGTCAAGCCGCCGGACCCCATCGACCTGGAGATCCGCATCGCGCTGGCGCTGCGCAGCGCCAACCACCATTTTCACGCCAACGCGCTGACCAAGCTCCCGGGCAACCGCACGATCGAGAAACTGGTCAGATCATATATTGAAACGGGGCGGACCTTTTCGCTGGGCTACCTGGATATCAACAACTTCAAGTCTTTCAACGATAAATACGGCTATGTCGCCGGAGACCACGTCATCCTGCAGACCGCCAGGATCATCGTCTCGGCGATCAAGAGGTGCGGCCACCCGCGGGATTTCGTGGGCCACATCGGCGGGGATGACTTCGTCTACCTGACGACCCCGGACAAAGAAGAAGTGATCGCGCAGGAATGCATCGACGCCTTCGACCGACTGTCGCCGCTGCACTACTCTCCCGAAGACCGGAAAAACAGGTCCCTGAAGGCCCGGGACCGCCACGGCCGTGTCTGCGAGATCCCTTTGATGGGTCTCTCGATCGCCATCGTCAACAACGCCTCTTTCAAGGCCCACTCCATCCATCAACTCATCGAGACGACTTTCGAGATCAAGAATTTCCTGAAAAAACGCGCCTCGAGCAACTACCTGATCAACCGGCGCGTCTGCGATGCCGGCCGGCCCCAACGGGCGCGCCTGGAAGAGGCTTACGACAACGAGCTCAACCGCCGTCAAACACACCTGCGCGCCAAGAGCTTCAAGCCTCTCGGCCAGATCATGCTGGAGACGCATTTGATCACCGAACGGCAGCTGGAGGAAGCGCTGCAGCGCCACTGGGAGACAGGACAACGGCTCGGAGAAGCGGCCGTCTCTCTGGGATTCACCAACGAAGAGAACATCCGCCGCCTGGTCGAGCACCAGGTCTTTTTTGTGTCTGCCGATACCGCCCACCATTAAGGAGGAAACGATGGATCGATGTAGAAAATGCGGCTTCCCGCTGAAAGGCATGCTCGCCCGGCTCTTCGCAGGCCTGTTAGGATGCCGGTCGGCCAAAGACGGCAGCGGCCTCTGTCAGCGATGCGCCCCCGGGTCCAAAGCGGGCTCACGAACGCCGGACGGTTCCGCGAGCTCAAAAGGAGCCTACACCTGCAGGATCTGTGAAAGGACGATGGAGGAATCCGCGGCTTTAACGCATGTCAAAACAGAGGAATACCTGCTGGAGCTGATCCGCAAAGACCATCCGGAATGGAGAGAGCACGACGCCATGTGCCCTAAATGCGTTGATTACTACAGAGAGCTCATCAAAAAAGGAAAGATCTGACCGCCCGCTGACGTCCCCCTGTTGGCATCCCGCAAAAAGACAGGTCCTACATGTTGAAATTCATCTTTCTCGGCGTGATCCAGGGGCTGACGGAATTTTTTCCCGTCAGCAGCTCCGGCCATCTGGTCCTCGCGCAGCGTTATATGGGCATCGACGAAGGCGCTCTCTTCCTCGATATCTGGCTGCATCTGGGGACGCTCCTGGCCGTCTTCACTTTTTTCCATAAAGACATCCGCGCCTGCCTCAAGGACCGCCGTTTTCTCATGGGCGTTCTCATCGCCACCTCGGTGACCGGGACGATCGCCTTCAGCCTCAGGGGTTTCTTTGAATCCCTCTTCCGCTCTGAGACCGCCGTCGGGATCTCCCTTATCTTAACGAGCCTCGTTCTTTTCTCGACCGGGCTCTTTCGAGAGAGAAAAAAAGACCTGGGGCCGGCCGACGCGGCGTTCATGGGATTCGCCCAAGGGTTCGCGGTCGCCCCCGGCCTCTCTCGGTCCGGGCTGACCGTCGCCGCGCTGCTGAGCCGGGGGCTCCCGAGAGAGGAGGCCTTCCGTTTTTCTTTCGTGGCTTCGATACCCGCGATCATCGGCGCTTTTTTTTGGGAGGCGAAAGGAGCGTCCCTTTCGGTCTCATTCTCCGCGCTCGAATTGGGGGCAGGACTGCTGAGCGCTTATACAGTGGGACTCCTGGCCCTTCAAGCCCTCAAGAAGATCGTGATGAACGGAAAGCTCTACCTGTTCGGTTTTTACTGCGCCGGGATCGGCGCGCTCGTCCTGGCCCTGACGCGACATTCCCTTCATTGATGACAACCATCCCTGTGGACCACAAGAACCTTCCCGACATTCTCTGCCGAGGCTTCCTGGAATATCCGGCGCGGACCGCCATGGTCTTCGGTCAACGGTCTTTCTCGTATGCCGATCTTTACCTCAAAGCCGTCGCCGTCGCCGCCAGGCTGGAGCGCTGGGGTATCAAAAAAGGAGATCGCGTCGGCTTGCTCCTGGACAACTCGCCCGATTTCGTCTTTTGCTATTTCGGCATCCTCCTGGCCGGCGCCATCGTCGTGCCGATCAACCATATGTTCAAAAGGGAAGAAGCCCGGCACATCCTCGAGGACTCAGCCAGCGCCGCCCTGATCACGTCATCGGCATACGATAACATGGCCAGGGAGCTGAACGTCATGATCGAACCTCTCCGCTTCATCGCGTGGACCAACCAGGGCGGACAGGATGAAATGAGCCTGGATGACGTTCTCAGCGGCTCGGCGCCCGCACCGTCATCCTTCAAGCCTGGGACGGTCGACTTAGAGGACGAGGCTGTCTTTCTCTATACCTCGGGCACGACCGGCCACCCCAAAGCAGCGGTCCTGACACACGGCAATCTGATCGCCAACGTACGCTCCTCGGCCCAATCCATCGACGTGACGCCCGGGGACACCTTTATATGCTTTCTTCCGCTTTTCCACTCCTTCGCCGCGACCGCCTGCCTCTTGATGCCCCTGTTCTGCGGCGCCAAGACCGTCGTCATGAAATCAGCCCGGCCCATCCGCCGGCTCATCCGCACCGTGCGCCGCCACCGGGTGACGATCTTTGTCGGTATCCCGTCCGTCTATCAGATCCTGGCTGAGATAAAACTGTCGAAATTCCTGCCGGGCTTTCTGATGTCTTTCTTCAACCCCGTGCGTCTGGCTATCTCGGGAGCCGCGGCGCTGCCCGCAGTCACTTTCAGCAAGTTCGAAAAAAAATTCCGCCTGCCACTCCTGGAAGGATACGGCCTGACAGAGGCCTCGCCGGTCGTCTCGCTCAACCCGTTGGCGGGCCCGCGCAAACCGGGCTCCATCGGTTTGCCGATCCCGGAGGTGCGGGTCAAGATCATCGATGAACAAGGTCGAGAACTGGGATCCGGGCAGGAGGGGGAGCTGTGCGTCTTCGGCCCCAACGTCATGAAGGGATACCACGGTAAAGACGACGAGAACAAGAAGGTGCTCAAAGACGGCTGGCTCCTGACCGGCGACATCGCCAAGACGGATCCCGAAGGCTATCTCTACATCATGGGCCGCAAAAAGGAAATGGTCAATGTGCGCGGCCTCAATGTCTACCCGCGCGAGATCGAAGAAGTCCTGTACCAGAACCCCCACATCAAGGAGGCCGCGATCATCGGCGTACCCGACGCCCATCGCGGCGAAATCCCCAAAGGATACGTGGTCTTGAAAGAAGCAGGCTCGATCACCGAACACGAGATCATCGCCTTTCTGCGGGAGCATCTCGCCCTCTATAAGGTCCCCCGAAAGATCGAGATCCGCGAAAATCTTCCGAAGAACACCTCAGGCAAGATCCTCAAGAGGACCCTGGTCGAAGAGAACGCCCCGGGTCACCCCCGGCCCTGAAACTTCCGCCCGTGTCGGGAAGCCCTCCCGAGGAGAAAACCATATGTCTTCCTCCTCGGGCACAAGCCCGGGGATCTCTGCGGAGAATTATAAAAATGCGGGGACCTTGACACTATCACCAGAAAAGCCGATAATATTTATTTGAGCCAAATAAGCCCCATGGTCACGATCAAAAGCCGCCACTACAGAAAATCCCGGCTGAAGAGCATGTTCCGCTTCAGCCTTAAAAAACTGGCCCAGATGGGCGTCCTGGTTGTCGTCGGAGAATACCTGCTCCTGGCGATCATCAACCGGGCCCTTACGGTCGAGCATCCCGTCTACTTTTATACCCGCTTGCCGACTCAGATCGTAAACCTGGCCGTCACGGAAAAGCCGATCCTGCGGGTCGCTGAAGCCTATACCCAATTAACAAAGAAGACGGAATTCGACCAGATCCTGCAAGGACAATATCCTGTCCGGGTGCGCGGATCGCGGCCCGATTTCCGGACGCTCGACCTTCAGGATAAGGAGGGGGCCAAAGTCGGATACGTCGTAAAGTTCTAGAGAAAAAGAGAAAGGAGCCACCGATGGAAGATTGGAAGAATACCATCCAGAAGGAATTGGACCGCGTCTGGCCCAAGACCCAAAAGAACATCGCGAAGATCAATAAAGAGGTCAGCAAGCTGCTCAAGGAGAGCGAGAAGAACATCGCTCACTTCTCCAAAAGCGTCAAAAAAGGAGCCGAGAAGCTCGTCTCCAAAGCCAGGCGCGAACAGCTCTATTACGAGCTCGGCAAGGCGGTGTCGCGCCAATTGACCTCCGACCAGCTCAAAGACAAAGAGATCCTGCGCATCGCCTCAGAGCTCCAGACGCTGAACAAAAAGCTCCGCTCCCCTCGTTGAGCGGCCGGGCTTCATGGAGATCATCAAAGACCTGACGACGAAGCAGGCCGCGGTGCTGGAGTTCATCCGCCGCCGCATCCTGGACGAAGGACGACCCCCGACCCTGAGGGAGATCGGCGGCCGGTTTGGATTCCGCTCCACCGGCACGACCCGCGACTATCTCAAAACCCTGGCAAAAAAAGGCTACATCAAGCTCAAGGCCAAGCAATCGCGCTCGATCGGGCTGGCGAAACCCTTGGCGTTCCGGATCCCCGTGCTGGGCCAGATCATGGCCGGGCTGCCCGATCTCGCGTGGGAAGAGACCGAGGAATTCCTGTCCCTGGACGACCTCATCCCGCGTCCGGACCAGCCGACCTTCGCGCTGCGCATCAAAGGAGACAGCATGAAAGACAAGGGGATCCTCGACGGGGATATCGCCGTCGTGCGACGGCAGCGGCTGGCGGACCCCGGGGACATCGTCGCCGCGCTCCTCGGCCATGAAGCGACCATTAAGATCCTGAAAAAAGACAAGGCCGGCTTTTTTCTGGCGC
This sequence comes from Candidatus Omnitrophota bacterium, assembly GCA_041308805.1. Lineage (GTDB taxonomy): Bacteria > Omnitrophota > Gorgyraeia > Velamenicoccales > Velamenicoccaceae > JBFZAX01. The sequence goes on from JBFZAX010000183.1 coordinate 5,498, forward strand.
CGGCCAATGAATCCTACGATGAGATCCGCCGCGCCTTCACTATC
>JBFZAX010000184.1:0-2476 GCA_041308805.1 Candidatus Omnitrophota bacterium
CGCATCGCTGACGACCTTGGGTACGCCCGTTATTCCAACTTTTGGCAGTGGGACCGCCGGGCCAAGATCTATATTTACCCCACCCAGGAGCTCTTTCGTCTGGCCACCGGGCAGCCGGAGTGGTCGTTGGGCAGCGCGAACTACGAACGCAAAGAGATCAGCAGCTACACCGATTGCGAGGAGTTCGTCGAAGGCACCCTCGCGCACGAGATCGCGCACCTGATCTTTTGGGATTATGTCGGCTTCGGCCGGCAGGCGCCTTTATGGCTGGAGGAAGGGGTGTCAAAATGGCAGGAGCCTTCTCAGCGCACTCCCGCCATGTATTTTTCCGTCCAGCTGTACCGGGAGGGGCGGCTGATGTCGCTGGCGACCATGAACAGCTTCGACCTGGGCCGCCTGCAGACGATCCAGCGGCCTGAGGATTTCTACGCGCAGTCGGCGTCCCTCGTGGGCTTTCTCATCGACCGCTACGGCGCGGACCGCTTTGCCCTGTTCTGTCGGGGACTGCGCGACGGCAAGACGCTGGAGGGGGCGCTGCGCGCCGCGTATCCCGGCCAGATCGAAGGGCTCGAAGACCTGGAGAAGCGATGGCTGGATTTCCTGGGACGCCTGCATTTTGTGAACCCGCAAGACCAAGGCCCGAACATCCTTTATAAAGGAGAGGATCCATGAAGAGAACCCGCTGTGCGCGCGCTGTTCCCCGAAAGGGATTTACCCTGATCGAGCTGATGCTGGTCGTCATCATCATCGGCGCGTTGGTCGCGATGGTCATGCCGCGGCTCAGCGGCCGCTCCGAGCAGGCGCGGGTCACGGCCGCCAAGGCCGACGTCTCCGCCAATATCGCCACCGCCCTTAAGCTCTACGAGCTGGACAACGGGAATTTTCCGTCGACCGCAGAGGGGCTGACAGCCCTCGAGTCCAAGCCTGCCAACGCCAACAATTGGAACGGCCCTTACCTGGAGCGCAAACCCCTGGATCCCTGGGGCCAGGAGTACAAGTACGTTTCCCCCGGCGTCCATAGGACTTATGATTACGACCTTTATTCGCTCGGAAAGGACGGGACCGAGAGCGCCGATGACGTCACGAACTGGCAGTAGTTGCCGTCAAAGCCCGCAGGGCTTTACGCTGGTGGAGGTCATGGTCACGATGGCCGTCTTGGGAGCGGGCATCGTTTTTCTTTATAGGTCTTTTTTTTCTTCATTGGATGCGGCGGTCTATGCCCGGGACCGCCTGAACGCGATGGTATGGATCGACGCCCAGATCCAGCGTGACAACGAGTTGTTGTCCAGCGATGCGACCCTGACCCGCCCCTTCACGACGGGCCGCTTCGTCTTCGAGGGCCGCGATTTCAACTGGACGAGGTCTCTGCAGTCCTATGGCCAGGGATTCTATGATGCTACGGTCTCTTTGGCCTGGAAGGCGGCGGGCCGGCACCGTCAACTGGATGTCGCCGCTTCCCTGTGCCCCTTAAAGACGATCACCTATGCCGGGTCTTCCGCGCCGGCGCCGCCGATCGAGATCCCCGATGATTGCTCGTGATCTGCCGACCCGGCGGGGTTTGACGCTCGTGGAGCTGATGTTCGTCTCGCTGCTCATGGCGATCATCGGCCTGGCGCTGTACGCGGGCTTCAGCAACGGCTTGAGGGTCTGGGATGAGGTCCGCTCGCCTTTTCCCGAAGAAGACGCTTTGATCTTCTTCGACAGGTTTTCGGTCGAGCTCTCCAATTCGCTTCCATATCCTTCGCTGGATTTCACCGGCGACGCGGGCCGTCTTTCGTTCCCGACGGTCGTGAGTGACGATCTCCAGTATCCCGCGACGGCGCGGGGGGTCGGGGCCGTGGAATACCGCTTTGACAATGTCTCCCACCGGCTTTTCAGGACTCAGCGCACCCTCAGCGACGTCTTCCGGGGGCAGGCGCTTTCGTCCCGTTCGGCCCTGGAAGACCTGGCGGGATGCGTCTTCTCTTATTTCGCGATCGACCAGGCCGCGGGCCAGCCGGCCTGGTTTTCCGAATGGCCTCCTGCGCAGGCGAATGTCACGGCGGGGTTGCCGCTGGCCGTCAGGGCTGTCCTCGTTTATATATCAGGCAATAAGACCGAAGAATATGCCAAGACCGTTTTTATTCCCATGGCGCAGCCGTAAAGGCAGCATCCTGATCATCGCTTTCTGGGTGCTTTCATTTCTGTCTGTCCTGGCCGTCTATTCCGGGTTCTCGGCGCGCCAGAAGCTGGAATTAATGGACCGGCTGGTGAGCCGCATGGAATTGCGGTCGATCGCGCAGACGGGCGTCTATAAGGCGTGGACCCTGGTCGATGTCTTTCAGAGCCGCTGTTCATGCGTAAGACCCCTCTTCATGAAGGTGCCGGTCGGGCCTCGCGGGTTCTATAGCCTGGAATATGAATACATCGACCCGAAGACGGGTGGGCCGGCGGTGCGGTATACGTTCCAGGATGAGGATGGCAAGATCAACCTCAA
>JBFZAX010000185.1:0-20037 GCA_041308805.1 Candidatus Omnitrophota bacterium
AACGCAAAGCGAGCCCGGACGACATCCGGCCTCCTGAACCCCGGCTGCCGGATCCTCTTGCCTTCCGTGTCTCACCTTGCGCCCTGTTCAAAGATACAGACCTGCCCGAGAGGGGCGGCCCTTGGCCGCGAGCTTATTGATGGCGTTCAAAAAGGCCTTCGCCGAGGCCTCGATGATGTCGGTGCTCGCACCCCGCCCCAGGGCGACGTTCCTGCCGGACTGGACCTTGATGCTCACTTCGCCGAGCGCGTCCTTGCCCGAGGTGACGGCCTCGATGCGATAATCGACCAGCCGCGTCTTGATCTTCGTGACTTTCTCGATCGCCTTGTAAGAAGCGTCGACCGGGCCGTCTCCCGTCGAGGAGGCGGTCACGGTCCTGCCCTTGGCCTTCACCGTCACCGTCGCTTTGGGCGTCACCTTCGTGCCGCTCGCATAGGCGATCGACTCCAGGCGCCACGTCTCCAAAGGCTTATTGATCTCATCTTCGACGATCGAGACCAAGTCTTCTTCGTAAAGCGTCTTCTTCTTGTCCGCGAGCTCCTTGAACTTCTCGAAAGCCCGGCCCATTTCCTGCTCGGAAAGTCTGATGCCCATTTCCTCCAGGCGCCTCTCCAGGGCATGGCGGCCCGAATGCTTGCCGAGGACCAGGCCGGTCCCCGAAAAACCCACATCCTCGGGCGCGATGATCTCATAGGTCTGTCTTTTCTTGATGACCCCGTCCTGATGGATGCCGGATTCATGCCGGAACGCGTTGAGGCCCACGATCGCCTTGTTGGGCGCGACGACAAAACTCGTCAACTTACTGACCAGCCGCGAGGTCTTATGGATCTCTTTGGTGTTGATGGCGGTATCGACCTGCGGGAAGACGTCGCGGCGCGTCTTGATCGTCATGACGATCTCTTCCAGCGAGGCGTTGCCCGCCCGTTCGCCGATCCCGTTGACGGTGCACTCCACCTGCCGCGCCCCGCTTTTGACCGCGGCCAGCGAATTCGCGACCGCCAGCCCCAGGTCATTGTGACAATGGACCGAGATGACCGCCTTGTCGATGTTCGCGACCCTATCCCGCATGCGGCGGATGAGGGCCCCGTACTCCTCGGGAAAGGCGTAGCCGACCGTGTCGGGGATGTTGACCGTCGAAGCGCCGGCCGCGATGACCCCCTCCACCACCCGGAAAAGAAACTCAGGCTCCGTGCGCGAGGCGTCCTCGGGAGAGAACTCCACGTCTGACGTGAATTTTTTCGCGTAGCGCACCGCATCTGTCGCGAGCTTAAGGATCTCGCTCTCAGCCTTCTTGAGCTTGTACTGCATATGGATCTTCGACGTCGCCAGAAAGACGTGGATGCGCGCGCCTCCTTTGGCGGATTTCGTCGCCTGATAGGCCGCATCGATGTCTTTGGGCAGCGCGCGCGCCAGACCGCAGATGACCGCCCCCTTCACCTGGGAAGCGATGCGCTTGACCGCTTGGAAATCGCCTTTCGAAGAGATCGGAAAGCCGGCCTCGATGACGTCCACGCCCAGGACGACGAGCTGCCGCGCGATCTCCATCTTCTCGCGCTCGTTGAGCGTCGCGCCCGGCGCCTGTTCGCCGTCGCGCAGGGTCGTGTCGAATATGATCAGTTTATCCATCGTTAATGCTGCAAACAATTATCCCGTCTATGGTCTATAGTCAATAGTCTATTGTCGATCCGCGAAAACCATTGGTTTTGACAATCGACCATAGACCATTGACCATCGACTCTCCTAAAATTTTCGCCCAACTATGCTTTTTTCATCCACGGCATCATGTCGCGCAGCTGCTTGCCGACCTTCTCGATCATGTGCTCGTCGCCTTCCTTGAGCAGCCGGTCGAAGTTCGGCCGGCCGACCTCATTCTCCTTGATCCACTCGCGGGCGAACTTCTTCTTCTGGATCTCCTTCAAGATCTTCTTCATCTCTTTGCGGGTCCGCTTGTTGATGATCCTCGGGCCGCGGGTCAGGTCGCCGTAGCAGGCCGTATTGGAAACGCCCCGGCGCATCCCGGAGATCCCGCGCTCCTGGATGAGATCAGTGATGAGCTTGAGCTCGTGCAAGACCTCGAAATAGGCGATCTCGGGCTGATAGCCGGCTTCGATGAGCGTATCGAATCCCGCCTTAATCAGCTCGGTCACGCCGCCGCACAGGACGGCCTGTTCGCCGAAAAGATCCGTCTCGGTCTCTTCCGCGAACGTCGTCTCGATGACCCCCGCGGTCGTGCCGCGGATGCCCTTCGCGTAGGCGAGGGCGATGTTGCGGGCGTTTCCGGAGGCATCCTGAAAAACAGCCAACAGGCACGGCACGCCTTTGCCTTCTTCATACATCCGTCGCACCAAAGCGCCGGGCCCCTTGGGGGCGATCATGATGACGTCGACGTTCTTCGGCGGCTTGATCTGCTTGAAATGAATATTGAACCCATGCGAGAAAAGAAGAACCTTTCCTTTTTTGAGATTCGGCTTGATGGCTTCCCTGTAAACTTTGGCCTGCACGTGGTCCTGGGTCAATATCTGGATGACGTCAGCCTGACGGGCCGCCTCGGCCGCGTTCACGGGGCTGAAGCCGTCCTTCTTGGCTTGTTCGTAATTGACCGTGCCTTCCATCTCGGAAACGATCACGTCCAGCCCGCTGTCGCGCAGGCACAGCGCCTGGCCCCGGCCTTGGATCCCGTAACCGATGATAGCGATCTTCTTTCCTTTCAAGAGATCGATGTTGGCGTCTTTGTCATAGTAGAGCTTCATGGTTGAGTTCCTTTCTTGTTAGTCTATGGTCTATAGTCAATAGTCTATTGTCAACCCGCAAAAAAAGACTGGTTTTGACAATCGACCATCGACCATTGACTATCGACTCTTTGGGACTTTAATTAAGATCTCTATCCGCGATCATCCGCGTTGGATCTGCGACAATCTGCGTTAAAAATATCATCGATACCAACTCATTTCGCGATCGCGATCCGTCCGGTCCTCACCAGTTCCGAGACGGTGAAATCCTTGAGCTCGGCCAGGAACGCCTTGATCCGCTCCTGGTCGTCGACGAGCTCGACGATCAGGTATCCGGGCCTCTGTTCAAGAACCCGGGCCTCGGCCCTGGCGACGATCTTCTTGAGCTTCGCCAGGCCCTTCTTCTCTGCCGCGATCTTGATAAAAACGAGCTCTCGCTCGATATACTCTTTTTTCGTGAAATCGGTGACGACGATCACATCGATGAGCTTGTTGAGCTGTTTCTTGATCTGCTCGAGGATCCGCTCGTCCTGGGCGTTGACCACGACCGTCATGCGCGACGTCGCCGGGTCCTGCGTCTCGGAGACCGCCAGCGAATCGATATTGTAGCCGCGCGCGGAAAAAAGCCCCGCGACGCGAGCCAGCACGCCGAACTTATTCTCTACGAGAATCGATATAGTATGTTTCATAAGAGTCTATGGTCTATAGTCGATGGTCTATGGTCAAAACCGAAAAGAGGAAGAAGCTGTTTTTTTGTCTTTGGTCTTTGCGGATAAACAATCGACTATCGACCATTGACCATTGATTATAAACTGATTCGCGACCATTCGCGTTAAAAAGTTCACAAAGCCCACTACGCCATTCCGCTCAGCATCCGGTTGATCGCCTCGCCGGCAGGCACCATCGGGAAGACGTTCTCTTCCGGCTCGACGATGAAATCCATCACCACGACGTTGTCCGTGGCAAAGGCCTCTTTCAGCGCAGGGACCACGTCTTCCTTGCGGGTCACGCGCATCCCTTTGGCGCCATAAGCCTCCGCGAGCTTCACGAAATCGGGGTTCTTCAGCGGCGTGGACGAATACCGCCTCTGGTAAAAAAGCTCCTGCCACTGCCGCACCATCCCCAGGTAGCCGTTGTTGAGGATCGCGATCTTGACCGGCAGCTTATTGTTGACCGCGGTCGCCAGCTCCTGGATGTTCATCTGGATAGAGCCGTCGCCGGCGATATCAATGATGAGCTGTCCGGGGGCGCCTAGCTGCGCGCCGATGGCCGCCGGTAAACCGAACCCCATCGTGCCCAGACCGCCGCTGGAGATCCAGTGGCGCGGCTTATTATGACTGTACCACTGGCAGGCCCACATCTGGTTCTGGCCCACCTCGGTGGCGATGACCGCGTTGCCCTTGGTCAATTCGCAGATCGTCTCCACGATATATTGAGGCCGCAGCCTATCGTCTTTCTTGTAGAAAAGCGGATACTGGCGCCGCCATCCTTCGATTGTTTCCAGCCACTTGGTTATATCGGGAGCCTGACGGACATGACCGGCCAGGTCCTTGAGGACCTTCCGGGCGTCTCCGACGATCGGGACGTGCACCTTGATGTTCTTGCTGATCGACGTCGGGTCGATGTCGATGTGCACGATCGTGGCGTTCGGCGCGAAGGCGTCGATGCGCCCCGTCACGCGGTCGTCGAAGCGCGCGCCCACCGCGATGATCAGGTCCGACTCCATCGTCGCGTGGTTCGCGTAAGCGGTGCCGTGCATCCCCAGCATCCCCAAGGACTGGGGATGATCGCCGGGAAACGCCCCCAGCCCCATGAACGTCATCGTGACCGGGATCTTCGTCTTTTCGGCCAGAGAGCGCAGTTCGGCCGAAGCGCCCGAGGCGATAACGCCGCCGCCCACGTAAAATAAGGGCCTCTTGGCGCGCTCGATCAGCTTGGCCGCTTTCTTGATCTGGCCCGGATGGCCCTCCACCGTCGGCTGATAAGACCTGAGCTTCACGGACTCGGGCCAGATAAACTCCGTCTTCGCCGTCTGGACGTCCACGGGCAGATCGATGACCACAGGCCCCGGCCGGCCCGTCGAGGCGATATAGAAGGCCTCCCGGATGATGCGGGCCAGGTCCTTGACGTCTTTTACGAGATAATTGTGTTTCGTGATCGGCCGCGTGATCCCGGTCACGTCCGACTCCTGAAAGGCGTCGTTGCCGATCAGGAATGTCTTGACCTGGCCGGTGATCGCCACCAGGGGGATCGAATCCATGTAAGCGTTGGCGATGCCGGTGACCAGGTTCGTGGCGCCGGGCCCGGACGTAGAGAGGCACACTCCCACCTTGCCGGTGACGCGCGCGTAACCGTCCGCGGCGTGCGCAGCCCCCTGCTCGTGGCGCGTCAGGATGAACCTGAGCTTCGCGTCGTAAAGGACATCGAAGATCGGCAGCACCACGCCTCCGGGATAGCCGAACATCACCTCGACGCCCTCCCTGATCAGCGATTCAACCAATATCTGAGCGCCTGTCAATATAGCCATTTGCCTAACACCTCGATAATTCCTTTCACGATTTTAACACCGCGCCTTCGTCGGCCGGCCCCACCGCCCGCGCGTAACGCGCCAGATAGCCGGAGCGGACATTAGGGGCAGGAGCCTTGACCTTGGCAAGTCTTAATTTTAGCTCAGTTTGGGAAATTTTCAAGTCCAGCTTGCGACGGGGAAGATCGATCGCGATGATGTCCCCGTCTTTGATCGCGGCGATAGGCCCGCCGGCGACCGCCTCCGGAGAGACATGCCCGATGCAGCAGCCGCGCGTCCCTCCCGAAAAACGGCCGTCCGTGATCAGGGCGACGCTGTCCGCCAACCCCATCCCCACGATCGCCGCGGTGGGCGCCAGCATCTCGCGCATGCCCGGCCCGCCCCTGGGACCTTCGTAACGGATCACCACACAATCGCCCGTCTTGATGGCGCCGGACAGGATCGCCTTCTGCGCGTCCTCTTCACGGTCAAAGACCCTGGCCCGGCCGTTGAACTTCGTCATCGACGGACTGACCGCCGACTGCTTGACGACCGCGCCGTTGGGCGCGAGGTTGCCGAACAGGACCGCGATGCCGCCTTCTTCATGGTAGGCGTTCTTCGGCGACTTGATGACGTCCGGATCGCTGATCGACGCCGCGTCGGCGATCTCATGGACCGTCTGGCCGCTGACGGTCATGACGTCGTTCATCATCCCCTTGATGCTCTTAAGGACGCCCGGGATGCCGCCCGCAAACTCCAGGTCCTCCATAAAATATTCGCCGCCCGGTAAAAGATCGGTGATATGCGGGGTGTCCTTGCTGATCTTGTCGAAATCCTTCAGCGTCAGCGCGATGCCCGCTTCCTTGGCGATCGCCAGCAGGTGCAGGACGGTGTTCGTGGACCCGCCCAGGGCCATGTCCACGCGGATGCCGTTCTCAAAGGACTTCCTGGTCATGATCTTCGACGGCGTCACCTGCTTCTTGACGAGCGCGACGATCCGTTCGCCGGCCGCCTCGGCGATGCGGCGCTTCTTGGCCGAAACCGCCAATCCGGTCGCGCAGCCGGGCAGCGACATCCCCATCGCCTCGGTGATGCACGCCATGGTGTTGGCCGTATAAAGCCCCTGGCAGGCGCCGGCCCCGGGGCAAGACTCCATCTCAAAACAGCTCAGCTGGGATTCGGTGATCTCCCCGCGCTTGAACCGCCCGACGGTCTCGAAAGCGTCGCCGACGAGCGAAAGGCGCTTCTTATTGTAGCGGCCCGACAGCATGGGACCGGCCGTCACCACGATCGCCGGGACATCGAGCCGCGCCGCGGCCATCAGCATGCCGGGCGTGATCTTGTCGCAATTCGTCAGGCAGACGAGTCCGTCGAGGCTGTGGGCGTTCACAAAGGCCTCGATCGAATCCGCGATCAACTCCCGCAGGGCCAAAGGATAGCGCATCCCCGGATGCCCCATGGCGATGCCGTCGCAGATACCCGGGACACCGAAGAAGAACGGCACCCCGCCGCCCGCGCACACGCCCCGCTCGATGAACCGCTCTAAGTCCCGCATGCCGATGTGGCCGGGGATGATGTCGGTAAAGCTCGTCGCCACCGCGATGAACGGCTTCTCCATGCCGCGGCGGGAGATCCCGGTCGCGTGCAGCAGCGCCCTATGCGGCACCCGCTCAACACCCTTCTTGATCGCATCGGAACGCATCGTCATAGGAACCTCTCTCCTTAGTCTCAACGTCTCAGGTGGTCGATAGTCAATGGTCGATGGTCTATTGTCAAAACTGAGATATTCCGTAGATCAGAATATCCGGGACAACGAGGGTACCGAGTCTTTGGGGATAGCGAGGGTATCTTAGGATATCAAGGACAGGAGACCGAGGCTTTTGTCCCTCGATGACCCTGATATCCTGGACATCCCCCGGGGACTTGATCCCCCCGGATAACCCTGATCCCCCTTGAAGAAGGAACGACAAGATATCTCTACGGATTTCTATTTATTTCGCCCCGCACCTTTTTGACACAGGGCCTATTTCTGACCATTTTGGCTTAATCGTCTCCCTCAAACGCCTCGGCTTTCTTATCATGCGTCAAGTCGAACTTCCTGGCGACCTTGACGGGCTTGATGAACTTCGCCACCAACTCGGCCGAATCTTTCACCTTGAGCTGATCGAAGAGGAAGTTGAACTTCGCCTCGATCTCCGCGCCGATCTTCTCGCGGTCCTTAATGGCCATGATATCCTTCTTGAAAGGGCCGAACGCTTTTTTGCGGGACTTGTAGAAGAACTGCTCGTCGGTCATACCGGGCTTGAACTCGTTCTTCGCCTCGACCTTAAGCCAATCGTAGATCTTCTTCTTCAGGTCCGCCGGGAAGTATTTGCTGTCGAAGACCATGTTCTGGAACTGGGTCGCCAGATGCACCTCGGCCGCATCATAACCCGGGAATTTATGGAATTCGCTCTCGGGAAGCGTCGAGGCGCCGTGCTGCACGGTGCCGGCCATCTTGTACTCCTTCTTGGCCACTTCGGAAATGGATTTAAGGACATTGAAGTCCAGGTTGACCTTGGCGATCGAGCCGTCCGCCAGGACCGTCCCTCCGTGGCTCGTCCCGGTCTGAACGCTGATCTTCGAGATCCCCTGCATCCCCTTGGGCATTTTTTCAAGATAGAGCTTCATGAACGCCTTGAAATCCTCGGGCGTCGAGTTCTGCGTCCCGACCTCGCCGATCTCTCCGCCTACCGAGATCGTGACCCCTTTAGGCTCAAGCGATCGGATGTAAGCGGTCAGCTCGGCGCAGAGCGCGGAATTCTCTTTCTGCTGCTCGAGGAGGTCTTTTTTCGTGTGGTCCACCACCGTCGAGCTATCGATATCGATGTTGTAGAATCCGGCGTCGATCGACTCGCGGATGAGCTTCTTCAACCCCTCGACCTCCTGCTGGGGGTTTTCTTTATAATTCTTCGCGTTCACCTGGAAATGGTCCCCTTGGACGAAGACCGGCCCCTTATATCCTTCCCGCAGCGCCGCCGCCAGGATCACCGTCGTGTACTCAAGGGGTTTTTGGTCGGTGTAACCCATCTCCGAACGGGCGATCTCGAAGATGAAAGCGCCGGCATCGATCTTCAGCGCCGCGCGGAAGATCGCGCGCGCCAGGTCGTACGTCAACGAACGCAGATTCACCGCCGGGACCGTCATCCCGCCCCATTGTCCCTCGCCCCGCGCTCTATAAAGGTCATTGATCGAGGCGGGAAACACCCCTTCCTGAAGGGCCGCCGCCCAGATCCCGTTGATCGCATCTTCTTTTTTCTTCGGATCAGCCGCCAACACCGCGTCCATCAGCAGGCCATCGATCATCTTTGCGTCCATCTCTGCTCCTTTCGTCATCCCCCTAGGTTAAAATCTTTATCAATTTCAGGTCCGGCGCGGCGTCGAAATGATACGGCGCCACCGCCAGCTCAAGGTCCACCACGTTGATCCGGTCGCAGACCACGCCGACCGCCTTACCACCCTCCCCCTTGCTCAGGAGCGCCACGGCCTCGGCCCCTAACCGGCCGCCCAGGATCCTGTCTTCGGCGGTCGGAGAGCCTCCCCGCTGGATATGCCCCAAAACGACGGTGCGGGTCTGCAGGTCTGTCTGGTCCTCGATCTTTTTGGCGAGGTCCGCCGCCTTGATCGCCCCTTCGGCGACGACGATGATCCAGCTGGCCTTGCCCTTGATATATCCTTCCGTGATCTCCGAACACAGCTCGGAGACGTCAAAACGCACCTCGGGGATCAGGACCTGCTCGGCGCCGCCCGCCAAGGCGACCTTGGAGGCGATATATCCGCAATGGCGCCCCATCACCTCGACGATAAAGACCCGCTCCATCGAGTTGACCGTGTCCTTGATCTTGTCGATCGCGGAGAGCGCCGTCTCGATCGCCGTGTCCGACCCGATGGTGCGGTCCGTGCCGGAAAGGTCGTTGTCGATGGTCCCGGGCACGCCGATGCAAGGGATGTTCCATTCGCGCGAAAGGACCGCCGCGCCCCGATAGCTCCCGTCTCCGCCGATGACGACGACCCCGTCGATGCCGTTGCGCTGGATGACCTCGGCCGCCCGCTTCTGCCCCTCCTTGGTCATGAACTCGGGACAGCGGGAAGTCTTCAGGATCGTGCCCCCGCGGTTCAGGATATTAGAGACGGTCCGATGGCCCAGGGGCCGGATCTCATCGTTGAGAAGCCCGCTGTAGCCGCGGAAGATCCCGACGACCTCGGATTTCAGCGCCAGGGCGCTGCGCACGACCGCGCGGATGGCGGCGTTCATCCCCGGGGCGTCTCCGCCGCTGGTCAAGACGCCGATGCGCTTAAAAGGCATATTCCAATCCCTCCACCTGCATCTGGCGGGGATGCTCCACGACGACGGTCGAAAAGATCTCCTGCTTGGCCCGGGGCTCGAGACCCAGCTCCCAGCGCCAGACCCCTTTGCGGTCTTTCCAGTCTTTCTGCTTGGGCTCCGGCGCCGCCCGCTCGATCCTGACCTTGATGCGCTCATCGGCGGAAACAGGCACGGCGTCAAAGACCTCGGCGATGATGCGGGCCTTCTTGTAATTCTCGACCGTGATCTTGTATTCGAATGTCACTTTCATCGTGGGCGACGGGATCCCCGCGATCAGGACGTTATCGGCCTTGCGCGCTATCATCTCTTTCTTGACCTTCACGTTCTCGTCGATCCCCAGATAAAGGTCGAAGGTCTCCGAAGGGCCGATCGCGTCGACCTGAGAGGCGCCGACGAAATTTCCGTCCAAAAATATATTCACGCGCCCGGGCAACAGCTGCAGCTCCTTGGCGTTCGTCACGCGGCTCATCAAATAGGCGAAAGGCGCGCCCTTCGGATAGGCGGAATACTTGAACTCGGCGGCGAGCGTCTGCGTGAAGATCGGCAGCCTCGTGTCCGTCCCGTCGGTCTTGATCGTCGAGACGCCCGGGATCCTGTAGACGACCGAGAAACCGGATTCCTCGACGGCCGCATAGCTCTCTTCCATTTTCATCCGCTCGTCATAGACCCCTTTATCCTCGGCCGGGCCGCCGATCCCGTCGGCTTCGAACGAAGCCGCCATGGGAGCGGCGCTCTTGCGGGCCATGACTCCGCCTCCCAACTGCATCATCTCCCGGGGACGTAACGGCTCTAAGATCCACGGCTGAGGCTCAGGCATGCGGCCGCCCAGCGCGGGCCGCGCCGTCGACAGCGTCATTTGCGCGTCCGTCCAGTCTTCCTGCGTGCGCTGGTTGACGATGCCGTAACAGACCAGCTCAACCTGCCCTTTGTCAAAAGAGGCCCGCGCGTCATAGAGCGGCCTCCACGAAGCCCCCATCGCCAGATAGGCGACGTCGATATCCAGCGTACCGGCCTTGGCGACCTGGATATCCACGACGACCGAGCTCTTCACCTTGCCGCCGCCGGATATCTGGGCCAACTCCCGCTGGAGTTTTTCTATCTTCTTGTCAATATCGCGGATCTTGATATCCGTGGAAGCGAAGGTCGCGAAATTCTCTTTCAGCCGGGAACCCAGGAATCCCAGCAGGCCTCCGACCTCCTCGACCGAAGGCACTTTCGTCACCAGGTCTTTCGGCAGTTGCCCCTGGGCGTAGAATCTCAGGGAGCTCAGGAATTCGCGCTCTTGAGCAGCGACCTCCAGCGCGTTGGTGAGCCCTCTTCGCTCGTCTATCAAGGCCTGGATCTCTTTTTCCAGGCGCGCCACCTCCTCGCCGGCCTGGTCCTTAAGGTATTCCTTTTGGACCTGGGCGCCCAGGATCTTCGCCTGCGCGCTGCCGGCCCCGGAGACGTTCAGGGAGTTCTCGTCGATGGTCGCCACGACGTCCGAAAAGACGACGCGGTGCTCGCCCGGCTCGACCTGGAGCGACGCGCTGCGGGTGACCAGCGCGGCGGAAGAAAAGACGGTAACCCGCGAGATCTTCGAATCGGCCTGAAGATCGGCAGCTGCGGCCTGGCCGACGATCAGGAAAAAACCGACGACGAACCCTGTCATCCCGAACGTCTTTTTCATCTAGTCCTCCTTATCAGCGGATGAGTCGATAGTCAATGGTCAATAGTCGATTGTCGATGGAAAAAGGCCGAAGCCAAACGATGAGGCTTTTCGGCTTTGACCATAGACCATGGACTATCGACCATCGACTCCGTTGAGACATTGAGACCTTAAAACCTTGAGACGAATCAACTCTAAGCCGAATGACCTACGTCCCCATCTCCCAGCTCGCCAGATACTCTTCCTGCTCGGGCGTCAGCTTATCGATCTTGATCCCCATCGACGCGAGTTTAAGCTCCGCGATATCCCTGTCGATCTTTTCCGGCACCTTATAAACTCGGCGCTCGAGGTTGCGGTGCTCCTCTTTCATGAACTCGGCGCAGAGCGCCTGATTCGCAAAGCTCATATCCATGACCTGGGCCGGATGGCCCTCGGCGGCCGCGAGGTTGATCAGCCGCCCTTCGCCCAAAAGATACAGGCGACGGCCGTCCCTCTGGACATACTCCTCGACGAAGTCGCGCGTCATCCGTGTCTTGCGGCTCATCTTCCTGAGCCCCGGGATATCGATCTCAACGTTGAAATGGCCGGAGTTGCAGACGATCGCCTTGTCCTTCATCACCCGGAAGTGCTCGGGCCGCAGAACATTGATGTCGCCGGTCAGGGTCACGAAGATATCGCCGGTCTTTGCCGCCTGGGCGACAGGCATGACCCGATAGCCGTCCATGACCGCCTCCAGGGCTTTAAAGGGATCCACCTCCACGATGATGACGTTCGCGCCCATGCCGCGCGCGCGCATCGCCACCCCGCGGCCGCACCAGCCGTAGCCGCAGACGACGAAGTCCGTCCCCGCCACCAGCTTGTTGGTCGCGCGGATGATGCCGTCAAGAGTCGACTGCCCCGTCCCATAGCGGTTATCGAAAAGATACTTGGTCTGCGCGTCGTTCACGGCGACGATCGGATACGCCAGGGCGCCGTCTTTTTCCATGGCCCGCAGGCGAATGACACCCGTCGTGGTCTCCTCCGTCCCGCCCAAGGGATAAGGCCCTTTCTTCTTATGGATCACCGAGACCAGGTCCGCCCCGTCGTCCATCGTCAGGTCAGGAGCCGTCGACAAGACCGCCTCGATATGCTTGTAATAAGTCGCGTGGTCTTCTCCCTTGATGGCGAAGACCGGGACCTTGAAATCCTTGGCGAGCGACGCCGCCACGTCATCCTGGGTCGACAGCGGATTCGACGCGCACAGGCTCACCTGGGCGCCGCCGGCCCTCAGGGTCAGCATGAGGACCGCCGTCTCGGTCGTAACATGGAGACAGCAGGCGATCTTCATTCCCGCCAGCGGCCGCTCTTTGGCAAATTGCTTGGCGATCAGGTTCAACACGGGCATATTGTCCGACGCCCATTCGATGCGCCTCTTGCCCTTCCCGCTCAAGCGGATATCTTTAATATCGTATTTCATGAGCCTCCTTAGCTGTCAGTCGATAGTCCATAGTCTATGGTCTATGGTCAAAACCGAAATCCCCCATCATTTTTGCCTTGGTTTTTAAGCATAGACAATCGACCATCGACCATTGACTATCGACTAATTCGCGTTAAAAACTATTTCAATTCCTTCTTCAGCGCCTCGCAGCGGTCCATCCTTTCCCACGTGAAGCCTTCTTCCTCTCTCCCGAAGTGGCCGTAACAGGCCGTCTTCTGGAATTTGGGCTTCAACAGGTCGAGCGTCTTGATGATGCCGCGCGGGGTCAGGTCAAAGACCTTGGCGACGGCCTTTTCCAGCTTCTCGTCCCCGACCTTGCCCGTTTCGTAGGTATCGATGAAAAGGCTCACCGGCTCGGCCTTGCCGATGCAATACGCCAGCTGGATAAAACACCGCTTCGCCAGCTTCGCGGCCACGATGTTCTTAGCGATATAGCGGGCCATGTAGGTCGCGGAGCGGTCGACCTTTGTGGGGTCCTTGCCGGAAAAGGCGCCGCCGCCGTGGGAGGTGACGCCGCCGTACGTATCCACGACGATCTTGCGTCCCGTCATCCCCGTATCGGACTGAGGCCCTCCGACGACGAATTTGCCCGTCTGATTCACGTAATAGACCGTCTTTTTGTCGGCCCACTCCTTCAGGATGGGACCCCCGACGACCTTGATGATCTCCTGGCGCGCCTCTTCCGTAATATGGGCTCCTGTCTTGTCCAGGATCTCATCGGTGTGCTGGCAGGCGAGGATGACATTATCGACCCTCTTGGGCTTGCCGTCCTCATATTCGACCGTGACCTGGGATTTGCAATCAGGGCCGAGATATTTCAGGATGCCTTCCTTGCGGACGGTCGCAAAACGGCGCACGAGCTTATGCGCGAGCATGAGCGGCAGCGGCATCATCTCGGGGGTCTCGTCGACCGCGTAACCGATCATGATCCCCTGGTCCCCGGCGCCTCCGGTATTAACGCCCATGGCGATATCCGGCGACTGCTTGTTGATGGCGTTTAGGATCCCGCAAGTATGGAAATCAAAGCCGTATTTGGGATGGGTGTATCCGATCCCTTCCAGCACGCGGCGCGTCAGCGCGTGGACATCGATATGGGCCTTCGTCGTGATCTCGCCGCCAACGATGATCAACCCCATGGTCACATAGGTTTCGCAGGCCACCCGGCCCTGAGCGTCATGCGCGAGGACCTCGTCTAAGACCGCGTCCGAGATCTGATCACAGACCTTGTCCGGATGCCCCTCGCCCACCGATTCCGACGCAAAAAAGAACTTTCTGTTCGTCATTTTATCTCCTTTTGGTTTATTGATAGTCGATAGTCAATGGTCAATGGTCTATTGTCTATGGAGATCATCATGGTCGAGGTCCGAAGACCGCGATCCAGTCTTTTCGGACTTCTGACCTCAGACTCAGTTCTTTTCCATCGACAATCGACCATAGACTATCGACTATCGACGCCGTTAAAACCCGCTATTGCGCCTTGATCCTGTTAAAACGCGCTATCACTTCCCGGTACGAATCAAAATGGCCGATGTCGTACCAATGCCCCTGGCGCAGCGTGCATCCGAAGACCCGGTCATGCTCCATCAGCCAGCGGATAAGGTTCCCCGGGGCATCCTTGACGGTATGCGGGTCATCGATGTATCTTTTCAAAAGGCGGTGCGTCTCTTTCGGGAAATAATACAGGCACGTCGCCACCAGCGTCGACTTCGGCCGGGCCGGTTTTTCTTCAAAGCCCCTCACCCGACCCTGCGCCCCCGCGCAGACGACCCCGAACCGGGTGGCTTCTTTCCTGTCCCGGATATCGAACAACCCCAGCGCCGCGTAGGGCCGGCGGCCGCGGGCAAAATCCACGAACCGGGCGAAGCCCCGGTCGAAAAGATTGTCTCCTCCTGCCACGAAAAGATCCCCTTCGATCTTTTTCTTGCGGACGGCGAAATAAAGATCCCCGATCGCGCCCAGGCGGTCTTCGTTAGAGTGAGTGCCGTCGTTAAGCACCGTGATCGGCCGCCTCGTCCGGCGCCCGCGCGCCCAGCGCCGGAAATCGCCGGCGAACTTATCGTTCGTCACCACCACGATCTCGCGCAGCCCCCGGATCGGCTCCAGCTGGTCGACGATGAAATCGATCACCGACTGGCCCGGCCGGACGCGCAACAAAGGCTTAGGGATATTGAGGGTCAGCGGATACAGGCGCGTGGCGTAGCCGGCGGCCAGGATGACGGCGGTCAGGTCTCGGGAGTCTTGGGGTGAACGGGACGCCATAATGAAGGTTTAATTGCCGTATAGCCCCGGCAATAATTCCTTGAGCTGCTTCCTCATGAACGCGTCGACTTCGACGCCGGTCGTGAGGCCCAATGCCTTTTCGGCGATCTTCTGGGCTTGAGCAAAGGTGATGCTGCGGATGATATTCCTGACCTCCAGGATCGACGCCGACGGCATGCTGAACTCATCGAGGCCCAACCCCAAAAGGAGGATCGCCAGCGAAGGCTCTCCGGACATCTCCCCGCACATCCCGACCTCGATGCCCGAGCGGTGCCCGGCCTCGATGACGGTCTTGATGAGACGCAGGACCGCCGGGTGGGTCGGTTCATAAAGATAGGCGATCTTTTCGTTGGTGCGGTCGACCGCGAGGGAATACTGGATAAGGTCGTTCGTGCCTATGCTGAAAAAAGAGACCTCCCGGGAGAGGATGTCGCTGGTGAGAGCCGCCGAAGGAACCTCGATCATGGCGCCAACCTCCATGTCCTTCTTGAACGGCAGCCCGCGCGACAACAGCTCCTGCTTGGACTCTTCCAGCAGCACTTTGGCCTTGCGCAGTTCCTCGATCCCGGAGATCATCGGAAACATCACTTTGAGGTTCCCGTGGACCGAAGCCCGCAAGATAGCGCGCAGCTGGGTCTTGAAGATATCCGGCCGGGCCAGGCAAAAACGGATCGCGCGCCACCCCATGAACGGCGACATCTCCTTGGGGAACGCGAAGGCCGAAACGAACTTGTCGCCCCCGAGGTCCATCGTGCGCACGACGATCGGCTTGTCGCCGAAGGCATCCCCCAGATGCCGATACGCCTCGAACTGCTCGTCCTCCGAAGGCAAATCCTTGCGGTTCATATAGAAGTACTCCGTCCGGTAGAGCCCGACGCCGTCCGCCCCGTGCTGGTTGACGGTGGGGATCTCTTCGGGGAACTCGATGTTGGCGGCGATGGTGACTTTTTTCCCATCCAGCGTGACGGAAGGCAGGTCCTTGACCGAGATGAACGTCTCGGTGATGCTGCGGAACTTCTGCTCCTGCGCCTCATAGCGCTTGAGGGTCTCCGGATCCGGAGAGACGATGACGAGTCCCGAAGAACCGTCGACGATGACGCGGTCGCCGTTCTCGATGCGCTCGGTGCCGACCTCCAACCCCACGACCGCGGGGATCTCCAGGGACTTGGCCATGATGGCGGTGTGGGAGGTCTTGCCGCCGATGTCCGTCACGAAACCGATCACCTTGTTCTTATGCATCATCGCGGTGTCCGACGGGGAAAGATCGTGGGCGACGACGATGACCTCCTCTTCGAGCTCGGCCAATCCCTTGCGTTTCTTGCCCAAAAGGTTGCGCAGGATGCGCCGGCCCACGTCGTTGATGTCGCTGATGCGCTCCTTGAGGTACTCGTCCTCGATCCGGGAAAAGACGCTGGCGTAGCGCTTGAGCACCTCGGAAAAAACAAAGTCGACGCACACCTTGTCTTTCTTGACCCGGGAGATGACCTCTTCGATCAGCATGCGGTCTTCCAGGACCAGGAGATGCGCGTCAAAGACCTCCCCGTGCTCCGTGCCCATCTCCTGGGCGATCTTTTTCTGCAGGGCGATGATCTCCTGGCGAGTCTGGATCAGGGCGTCCTCAAAACGCGAGATCTCCAGGGGGATCTGCTCCTCCGTGATCGGCGACTTCTCCACGAGGAGGTCTTCTTTCCCGTAGATATGCGCCTTGCCGATGACGATGCCCGGCGCCGCCGGTATGCCTTTTAAGATGATCTCATTCATCGTAGCCCAACAATATTTCCAGTTCCCGGATGGCCTCTTCGCTGTCGCTGCCCTCAGCGACCAGCGTGACCTCGCTGTCCTTCTCCGCCGCCAGCATCAGGATCCCCATGATGGACTTACCGTTGACGACCTGGTCGTCCTTGAGCACCTTGATGGAGGCGTCATACTTATTGGCGATCTGGACAAACAGGGCCGCGGGCCGCGCGTGCAACCCCTGTTTATTGCGAACCGTGATCTTCTTCTCCACGCGTTTGAGCATGGAACCATACCTTCGGGCTTAGGGCCGCCGCGGGCCGCGCGCGAGATTCAACAGGTTCGCGATGATCCGCGCCACTTTATTGGCGTCATGGCGCACGTGGTCGGCGACGCTGACCAGGTCCTCTTCGATGACCTCATAGCCGAACTCCCGGATCGCCGGGCTGTCCGCCACGACGGGCACGGCTTTCTCCGAAGCGTACTTCTGGAGCATCGCCGCGGGGATCTTGCCCACGTTGACGACGCAGCCGTCGAGGACTTTCGGATGCGTATGCGCCACCAGCTCGCGGACGTGATCCGAGGCCTTGAAACGGTCGGTCTCGCCCGCCTGGGTCATGATATTACAGATATAGATCTTGGAGACCTGCGCCGCCACGACGGCCTCGCGGATCTCCCGGATCAAAAGGTTCGGCAAGATGCTGGTATAAAGGCTCCCGGGGCCCAGAACGATCAGCTCGGCCTCCTGGATCGCCCGCACCGCCTCCGGCGCGGCCGACGCCTCCGCCGGCCGGATAAAGATCTTCTTGATCGGCGAGCCGACCTTGGGGATCTGGGCCTCGCCCTCGGTCACCCGCCCGTCCGCGTGCTCCGCGGCGAGGACGACCTTTTCCAGCGTCGACGGTAACACCCGGCCCCGGATCGAAAGGATCTTGCTGGACTCCTTGACCGCTTTTTCGAAGTCGCCCGTCACCTGGGTCATGGCGGTCAAAAAGAGGTTGCCGAAGCTGTGGCCGCTGAACTCCGTCTCCTGCTTAAAGCGGTACTGAAAGAGCTCCCGCATCATCGTCTCGTCGTTGGCCAGCGCCACGAGGCAGTTGCGGATATCGCCGGGAGCGACCATATCGAACTGCTGGCGCAGGCGGCCGGAACTGCCGCCGTCGTCAGCGACGGTCACCACCGCCGTGATATTGGAAGTATATTCCTTGATCCCGTGCAGCAGGACGGAAAGCCCGGTCCCCCCGCCGATGACCACGATGCGCGGCCCGTGCTCCAAAAATCTTTTCTGGTACATGATATCGACCAGCCGCCCGTCCTTGTGGGGCACCAGGAGCGTGATGACGGACGACATCATGTTCTTGAACCCTAGGATGATGAGGACGAGGCCGAAGAAAATATTGGCGTAAAAGACATAGAGGATGATGGGGGTATCGGACCGGAAGTGTGTGATCCCGCCGACGCCCACCACGATGAGGACGATGCCGACCGCCGACAGCAAGAGCCATCTCTTGATCCGCATGCCGGGGTACAGCCACTTGAAGAGATTGCGCAGCCTATAGCTTCTTGGCATCTTCCGACTCGATGATCTCGATGACGCTCTTCTCGTCTTTGGCCTGGCGCAGCGTATCGCGGAAATATTTGTCTTTGATCAAGCGGGAAATGCGGGCCAGGGCTTTGAGGTGCGGCCCGGCGGAATCCTGCGGCGCCAAGAGCAGGAAGAAGACATAGACGGGCTCCCCGTCGAGCGAATCGAAATCGACGCCCTTGCGGGACATTCCGAACGCCCCGACGAGCGACTTGACGCAGTCGACCTTCGCGTGGGGGATGCCGACATTATGGCCGATCGCGGTCGACCCCAGGGCTTCCCGGGCCATCAGCAGCTCCACGACCTTCGCCTTGTCTTTTTTCTCGACCTCCCCGGCCGCCACCAGCAGATCGACCAGCTCCTTGATCGTCTCGTTCTTATTGGCGCTCTTGAGGTCCACCGTGGTCGCGTCTTCCGAAAGAAAATCCATGATCTTCATAAAAAGGCGTCCTCCTTAGCTGTTTGATGGATCATATCTGGAAAAGTGCGGATCATATTATTAAAAGGTGAGATGGGACCGGGCATCCTCGCTCGGACCGGTGGCGCTCGCCTGCCTGCCGGCAGGCAGGGGTCGGCTTCAAATCCCGCAGAAGCCGTAGATGCTAAAACATAAGAGCGGGAGGCGGGATTTGAACCCGTGACTTCAACCTTGGCAAGGTTGCGCTCTACCAGCTGAGCTACTCCCGCAAAAGATTTTCTTCTGTGACCCAATCAATGATGGGCGGAAGAGGACTTGAACCTCCAAGGGTTACCCCAACAGCTCCTAAGGCTGCCGCGTATGCCAATTCCGCCATCCGCCCTTAGAAGGGGAAACGCCACGCGGAACTTCGGCTTGAGATCTCAAGGTCATCCCTCGTTTCAGACATCCGAAGCACCGGAAACTCGCGATGATCTCCTGGCTCTTGATCCGAGGGGAAATCATGAGCCGCCCGAGACTCGAACTCGTCGCTCCCCTGCACCATGTGGTGGAGGGTCGCTCCCCATAGGGGCTCCGCCCCTCTGGCGCTCCGCTCTGCCTTCGGCAGAGCTCCGCTGTCACCCCGAATGCGTGGGGAAAAACTTTCCCCACGCCCCTTTTCTCGTTCTCGTCTCAGTGACAATTTTGTGAGCCGCCCGAGACTCGAACTCGGCACGCCCGCCTTAAAAGGGCGGTGCTCTACCAGATGAGCTAGCGGCCCGAAATGTCAAATCCTGCCGCGTATCTCTCCGAAGCCCTACCGCCACTTAAAAATCATGGGCGGAGGAGGATAGCGGCCGAAGCGCCAAGCACTGCCGCTGATCGCTGCGAAGCCCTACCGTCGCTCAAATGTCGGGGGCGAAGGAGGAAAGCGGCCCTGATGGTGCGCCCGACGGATACTCACCCCCGTCCCGCCGGACTACAATTCCGTCAACTCTTTCTCTTTTTCTTTCAGGAGATTCTCAAGGTCAACCATGAACCTGTCGGTCACCTTCTGGATCTCATCCTGCGTCTTAAAACGGTCATCCTCGGAGATCGCCTTGTCCGTTTCCAGCTTCTTGACCGCTTCGTTCGAGTCCCGGCGGATCGTCCGCAAGGAAACGCGACCGTCCTCCGTCATGGTCTTGACCACCTTCTTAAGCTCTTCGCGGCGCTCTTTGGTCAACTGGGGGATCGAAAGACGCACGACCTTGCCGTCGTTGAACGGCGTGATCCCCAGGTTCGACTTCTGGATCGCCTTCTCGATCTCCGGGATCGCGGAGACATCCCAAGGCTG
>JBFZAX010000186.1:0-5226 GCA_041308805.1 Candidatus Omnitrophota bacterium
TGCCCTCTACCAAACCCTGCAAATTACCCCCTGGGAGCAAACCGCTGCGGTGATTTCTACGAAATCACCTTGCAGCTCCCGGGTTAATTCGGGCTTATGACTTAGCTTCGCCTCGGCTCGCTAAGTCATGCCCTCATTACCGAAGCCTGCGCAGAAAATTTTCGAGCGCAACGAGAAAATTTTCAAGCGGTTAGGCAAGGGGCAGTTTTTTACCTTTCACTTCGACACCAACACCCCGCCCGGCTCTTGGACCTCCCCGGCCTGCGCCTTCGGATCCACGGGCGCATCGATAACGACCACCTCGTAATATTCCGAATAGATCGTCTTAAAATCATTCTGATAGATGGCGCGGACCTTGGCCTTTCGTGAGCCTTTCCTGTAAAGCTTAAAAGCGTTCTCCCACTCGTCATCGCTCAGATCGATCTCAAAGACCTTTTCTTCGCCCGGATTAAGATAGGCGGAAGCGACCGCGGTGGAGGCGTTGGAATCCTTTTTCCTGCGGACGACGTTGGTATTGCCCGCCTCGTCCCTGATCTCAAAAGAGATCGCGCTGTACCCGGAGCTCGCGACTTCCCCATAAACCTCCTGCGCCGAGGAGGAGACATTCTTGACGGTCACGTAGAACGTCCTCGGAAAGCTGACGCGGACCCTGAAGACCCGGTCGATCGGCTCTTTCTGCTGGCCGTAATAATAGCCCGCCGTGACCGTCAATTTCAAAGGCTCGGTATAGGCCTGCGCCGCCCGCGCCCCGCCGAGGAAAAAAACGAAACAACAGAGACCCACCGCGCCTGCGAAAAAATTTTTAAGCGTCATCATATCTCCCTCGCCACCCTTCTCATGAGCCGGCGGTATTCCCCGGCGAACAGGTCCAAAACCCGATCCTCTTCCTCGAAGATCCCCTGGTCCTTATCTCTCACGATAGCGGGATAACACTGCAGATTAAAACTCCCCTCGCCGGTATTATTGATAACGATCGTCACGCGCTCCCACGTCCCCCCCTGGACAGGACTATAGGAGACATCTTTGGCCAATCTCGCCGGCCTCTCGAAAACGATCCCCTGCGGATCTTCCCTGGCTACCCTGAAACCATCGCCCACAAAAACCTTTTTCAAAGCCGCCGTGACCTTTTCAATCGTCGTCTTGGAGACATTGACCGAACTCGCCCCTTCGGCCCGGCCGGGAAGCAACCCCTGCCACGCCCCGGCCTGCGACTGACCCAAGAACAGACCCAAGACCATCACGGACACGACTATCGCGATCGATCTCACCGCACCCCCCCCTTCTATTATTTCTTATATCTACAAATCCGTGTTGAACGGCACACGACTCGCCGTTTTTCGCCGTGCCTCATTCAGTGCGGCGCTTGACCTCTTTTTGAACCTCTGCGGCCGCGGCTTCAACTTTGGGATCCGCGTCGCGCACCTCAACCGTCACTTTTGGGATCCTGCCCGTGAAGCGCGACTTCGCCTCGGCGCCGATGGCCTCGACTACCGGCGTCCCGAGATCGATGCCCACGTCAGCGGTCTCATCGGCGGAAAAGATCACCGGCTGAGTCTGCTCGATCCGACCTTCGGCGACTTTCTCGCCGTTCACAAACAATGTGCCGTTGCCGCCCTTGCCCATCCCGCCGCCGTCATAGGCGAAGTCAAACCGGATCGTCGACGAACCAGGGGCAAGAGGCTTGGAAGCTGCGATCGAGCTGCGCTGCATGCCCAAAAAGTTGTAGTCGTAGCCGGGAATGCCGTCCTTGACATAAAGCGCCCAGCCGCCAAAGCGTCCGCCCTGAACAAGGATCGCGCCGTTGCCGCCGCCTTCCGGGACCTCGACATCCGCCGTGATCGTCACGGACTTGTTCTTCACGTTGATGAAGTCATTCTCCATCATGCCCGTCATCCCTTCGGCGAGCGTCAACGAGGCGCGCCCCGACATCAAACTGGGACGCCCGACCATTTCGGCAATAGCGCGCTCGAACATCCTGTCGTCGATCGGAAGGACATGATACTTCTCGGCCTCTTTCATAAAGAGAGCCTGCATCTCCGCGAGCTTCTGCGGATTCTTTGAAGCGAGATCATTGCTCAAACTGAAGTCGGCATTGACATCATACAGCTCCCAAATATCCTCCTTCAGGGGCCGGCGCGGTTCCTGCTCCCAGGCGGCCCGATGGATGGTGCGCGCCAGCCAGCCATCGCTGTAGATGGCGCGATTCCCGGCAATCTCGAAGTATTGCGTCGCGTGGCGGTCTTTTGCCTTGGCGTCGTCAAACGTATAGAGCATGCTCACGCCTTCCATCGGGATCTGCGGCGTGCCGTCGACGACCTTGGGCTCCGGCAGACCGGCCGCTTCCAGGATGGTCGGCGCGACGTCGATCACGTGATGGAATTGCGTGCGGATCTCATTTTTCGCCTTGATGCCCTTGGGCCAGTAAACCACCAGCCCATTACGGGTGCCGCCGAAGTCCGAAGCCACCTGCTTAGTCCAGCTAAAAGGCGAATCAAAAGTCACGGCCCATCCGGCCGCCATGTGCGGATACGTGGTGGGATCACCCCAATTATCGTAATGCTTGAGCATGTCCTCGACCTTTTCCTGCACCCCGTTGAAATAGGTCATCTCGCTGAACATACCGTTCTCTCCGCCTTCCGCGCTCGTTCCGTTATCCCCGGCAATGAAGAAAATGAGCGTATTGTCAAGAGTGCCCGTATCCTCGATCGCCTGAACAAGCCGGCCGATCTCATGGTCCGTCATCTCGGCGAAGGCGGCGAACACCTCCGCTTGACGAGCGAAGAGGCGCTTTTCATCATCCGTAAGCTTATCCCAATCCTTGATGGCCTGCGGCTTAGGAGCCAACTTAGTGCCCTTGGGAATGATACCCATGGCCAGCTGACGATCATAAGTCTCCTGGCGCACCTTATCCCAGCCCTGGTCGAATTTGCCTTTCCAGCGGGCGATCCATTCCTTGGGCACATGATGCGGCGCGTGCGTCGCGCCCGGAGCGTAATAGACAAAGAACGGCTTGTCGGGCGTGATAGCCTTCTGGAACTTGATCCACGCCACCGTCTTGTCTGTCATGTCCGTCAGAAAGTGGTAATTCGGATCGTCGGGCAGTTCGACCTGGGTGACGCCGTCAAAAAGGAATGGCGCCCACTGGTTCGTCTCCCCGCCGATAAAACCATAAAACTTATCGAAGCCCTGATGGGTGGGCCAGCGATCGTACGGCCCTGAAACACTGACTTCCCAGGCAGCGGTCTCATGCCATTTTCCGAAAGCGCCGGTGCTGTAGCCGTTAAGCCGCAACATCTCCGCCACCGGAGCCGTCGCGTTGGGTATCTGGCCGGTATTGCCGGGAAAGCCCGTCGCCATCTCGGTGATAAAACCCATGTTGACGGTATGGTGGTTGCGGCCGGACTTGAGCGCGGCGCGCGTCGGAGAAGAAAGAGCGGTCGTGTGAAAGTTGTTGTAACGCAGCCCGTTTTCGGCGAGGCGCTTGAGCGTCGGCATGGAAACCGGGCCGCCGAATGTATCAGAGACGCCAAAACCCATATCATCGATCAGGACGATGACGACGTTCGGCGCGCCTGCGGGAGCCTTGACCTCGAATTGGGGCGGCTGTTTGGCATTGCGCACGTCAAGCTCCTTAAACACAGGCCGCTTCGGCTCCTGAACCGGAAGGATCGTGCGGTCGATCGTCTTGCCCGAGGAGACCGGCTCAGACTTCGCCTCGGAATTGTCCTCTTTGGCCAATCCCGGCTGGGCAGCCAATGCCGCGCCCAGGCACAGGCCGATCGTGCCCGGAACCCGCAACTTTTTCAGCCATTCCCTCTGCATACCCCCTCCTTTATTGTTTCATCCTCTCAAAAAATATCTCGTAGCGCTCCCGGTCGACCGCCTGGTAATAATCGCCTTTGAGCTGATCGGCCTGGGGATCGTAGACCAAATGATAATTGGACCCCGGGTAATTCACGTCCTGGAATTCAATAAAGACCTTGACCGCATCCCCGTCGAGCGTCGCCTCAGCTTTCGATATATGGATGGACGTTGGATTGTAATACGCGGCGTCCAGCTTTCCGTCGGCGTCCACGCTCCTGATCTCGATGATATAGCCGCCGTCAGGCCGCAGCCATTTGCCGACGATCCCATCGAACGCCTTGTCCGGCGCCGCGGCGAATAACGGGCCGGCGATCGCAAAAACGCTCAACAGCGCGATCGCCCCCCTTAAGCCCAGACGCGCCCTCTTCCTCATTTTATCCACAACATCACCTGTTGATGACCCGTCTAATCCCTGGCGAACGCAGCCTGGGCTTCCTGCTCAAGATCGCTATATTCAGCCTTTTCGGTAGTGATCCCTACCCCCAGGATCTTCCCGCCCTGGAACTTTCCGGGCTTTGTATATTTCTCGCTGACGGGATCGCCGCTCAGGTATCCGACGCGTTGCCCGCCGCCCAGCCCAAACTTGCCGACCTGAGCCCTCATCGGCCCCTGGGCCACGACTTTGTCGTTCACATAGAGCTTGGCCGTTCCGACGGATTCTTTATTCGGGCCTTCTTTCTCCCGGATAAATTCCACGCCAAGGGTGTATTTGCCGGGCTTCAACGGCCCGGAGACGAACTCCTGCTCAGGCTTTATCCCGAGGAAATTGTACACGTAATACAGTTTCTTATCCTTGATGAACAGCGTGTGACCGCCGAAGCGCGAACCCATCTGAAAGATGACGCCGGAACAGTTTGCGTCGATGATCTCGACATCGGCGAGGATCTTATAGGAGCGGCCGCGGATGTTGGCAGCGATGCTTTCCGGGACCGGCGCGGTATCCGGATAATAAATATTCCGCTCGCGAGGAGGCTCTTCCGAAGGACGCTCGACATTAAGAGCTTCCAAAGCCGTACGGTCATTAAGCGGCAATACCAGGTTCTTGTCCGCTTCCTCAAACCAGGCCTTGACAAGCGCCTGAAGCTTCTGCGGGTTCTCCTTGGCCAGGTCTTTGGACTCGGCGCGGTCGACGTCCACATTGTAGAGCTCCCACTGATCCTGGTCAAAATGCCCCTTGCCGACTAAAGGCGCATGAAGCGCAACCGCCTTCCAGCCATCTTCCCACAGCGCGCGGGTCCCAAGCATTGAGTAATACTGACGGTGTTTCCGAGTAGGATCATCCGGCTTCGCATCGAAGGTGTAGCGCATGGAAACACCTGAAAGCGGATACTGCTCCACCCCTCTATATACTTTAGGCATCTG
>JBFZAX010000187.1:0-5951 GCA_041308805.1 Candidatus Omnitrophota bacterium
GAATAGCCCGTGCCGCGCAAAAGGTTCCACATGACCTGGGCGTGGACCGCCAGATCAAAATCAAAATAGCCGAACCCCCTGAATTTCAACCAGCAGACCGCCGAGAAAGAGAGCGCGTAAAAGGCGATCATCCCCCAGAGGATCTGCCGGGACCAGCTGTTCAAAACAGCAGGGATATTTTTTACTCGATCCAGGAGGGGTCTCATATCCAAAAAGATCACGACTTATACACCTTTCGCCAGAGCGCTTTCAGTTCGGCTCGCTTGCCGTCCAGCCATCTCCGATGCCCGAGACACCATCGGACCGTCTCCTCCAGACCCTCGGCGAAATCGACCTCAGGCCGCCATCCCAAGCGGCGCACTTTCGAAGAATCCAGGGAATAGCGGTAATCATGTCCCGGCCGGTCCTGAACGTAACGGATCAGGCGCGGCGGTCTTCCCAACAGTTTCAGGATCTGACGGACAGTATCGATATTGCGCTGCTCCTGTCCGCTGCCCACATTGTAAACTTCTCCGGGGGTTCCCTTCGCCAATACGGCAAAGACAGCGGCTACGCAATCGCTGACATAAAGCCACTCTCTTTTGTTCTCCCCTTTGGCGTAAACAGGGACGCTCTCGCGGCGCAGCGCTTTGAGGACCACGACGGGGATGAGTTTCTCCGGATGTTGCCAGGGGCCGAAATTATTGGACGGCCTGACGATCAGCGCCGGCAGACCGAACGTCCTGGCATAAGCCTTGACGAGAAGGTCCGCAGCGGCCTTGGAGGCCGCGTAAGGACTGCTGGGAGACAGGGGTGATCCTTCAGAAAAGCGGCCGCGGGCGATGGGCCCGTAGACCTCGTCCGTCGATATATGGATAAATCTCTCGACGCGATACTGGCGCGCCAGATCGAGGGTGATCTGGGTCCCCAGGACATTCGTCATCGTGAAAGGGGTCGCCCGCTGGATGCTTCGGTCAACATGGCTTTCGGCCGCGAAATGGACAACGATCGGGGGTCTTTCGGCGCGAAAAACAGACTCTAACGATGCGGGCCGGCATATGTCCGCCCGGTAGAGGCGATAACCACCGCGCACGCCGAGCAGACGGCGGCGGTCTCCGGCATACGTCAACTTATCGACAACGACCAGAGGATATCCCCGACGGACTCCCTGCCTGACGAATTCGCTGCCGATGAATCCCGCGCCGCCGGTCACTAATATTTTAGGTAATTTTTGACGCATTCGTCCAAGACCTCCCGGATAGACCTCACCCTGAAACCCGACCGCGCCAGTTTGCGCGTCGATAAGAGCATATTGGTGCGCACAAGACCCAGCCGGCGGCGATCGATCACCCGGTACTGGAAACCGGGAACATGCTTTCGATAAACATCCAGCAATTCCGGATAACGCAATCCCTCTCTGTTGACGATATTGTAGACCCCCCGGGCGCGGACGGCGATCAAATGGCGCAGCGCCTTGATAAAATCCGGAATATACGTCACCGAATTCGGCAGGTCGATCACCTCGCGATATCGCAGGAGCTTGTCCAGAATGTTCTTCGGATGGGGACGGTCATCCAGGGGAATCCGGATCCGCGGGATCAAGACGTCATACCGGCGCGACAGGGCTTCCAGGCTGCGCTCCGCATAGATCTTGGACCGGCTATAGAAAAGATCGAAGAAATCGGGGGGACGGTCCTCGGTCAAAGGGGCGTCCTTGCCGTAATTAAAATGATAGATGCAGCCGCTGCTCAGATGCACCAGCCTGACCCCACGGCGCAGGCAAGCCTCCGCCAACAAAAGAGGCGCAAAGACGTTGGAGGAAAGCGTCTTATCTTTGTCCTGCTCGCATCCGTCCACATTCTTACCGCCGGTAAAACCGATGCAGTTGACCACGATCCGGGGACGCCTGCGCGAGATCTCCTCCTGCGCGTCCCGGAATGAATAGATCTTGCGGCCGGAAGACAGACACCCCCACGCCTCCCGGAGGCGATCACCGATGAACCCCTCACCGAAAATCAATATCTGTTTATTCATCCCGTGAAACCCGCTGAAGGTACTCACCGTAAGTGGTCTTGAACCGGCTGGCCAGCCGCCTGAGACGTGAGCGGTCGATAAAACCCTTGCGGTAAGCGATCTCTTCGATGCAGCCGATCTTCAGGCCTTGACGCTCTTCGATGGTCCTGATGAATATCGAAGAATCGATGAGCGAATCATAGGTCCCGGCATCCAGCCATGCGTACCCTCGGCCCAGAAGCTTGACCCGCAACGCCCGCTTTCTGATATAGGCATTGTTCACTCCCGTGATCTCAAGCTCGCCGCGGCTTGAGGGCTTGAGCTTTTTGGCGATGCCCACGACATCCTTGTCATAAAAATAAAGGCCGGTCACCGCCCAGTTGGACATCGGCCGAGCCGGCTTCTCGACGATCGAAACGACCCTCCCGGCCCGGTCGAACCTCATCACCCCGTAGCGTTGGGGATCCCGGACAGAGCACCCGAAGACATAAGCGCCCCGCTTCAGCCGCGCGGCGTCTTCCAGAACGCGCTTGAGATCGTGCCCATAGAAAATATTGTCTCCCAGGATAAGGCTGACGGGCTCATCCCTGATGAAGTCTTCGCCGATGAGGAAGCTCTCGGCGATACCGCGGGGCTTCTGCTGGGCCCTGTACGACAAACGGACCCCGAACTGCCGACCATCACCCAACAGGTCCCGGAATCTCGGCAGGTCCACGGGGGTCGAGATGATGAGGATATCCCTGATCCCCGCCAGCATCAATACGGATAGCGGATAATAGATCATAGGCTTGTCATAAACAGGAAGCAGCTGCTTGCAAACTCCCAAGGTGATCGGATAAAGCCTCTTCGCCTGTCCGCCCGCCAAAATGATCCCTTTCATGTCTTCCCTCGTTTTTTGCGGATCAGAGCCGCTGTTGCCGGATCCCCTGAGATCCGGGGCTGGGAACAAAGATCGAAAGCCGATTAAGGCTTCTTCACAGAAAAATGACGCTGGAGATCTTCATGTTGACCTTGGCGACGCTGGAGTCCTTCGACTTCGGCGAGATCACGAAGGAATCGACCAAAAAGAGCGTCCCCGAGGTCTCGATCTCATAGATGAACGAAACGATCTGCTCCATCTGCGCCTCGCAGTTCAGGTCCACCGAATACCGGCGGGTGATCGAGTCCTCCTGGACGCCTGTCGGCTTGATGTCCGCCAGATACAGCGAGGTCTTGCGCGCCAGCTGCTCGACCTCGCCTAAAATGTTCGCGATCTCCTGCTCCTGGGTCTGGGCTTGCTTCGAATAGCTGTCGAGGGTCGCCAGGGTCGCCTTCACGCGGTCCTGTTCGGCGATGATCCGCCTGTTGTGGCGCGCGGCTTCCTCTTCGGCGCGGATGCGCTGGTCCAGCGCCCGCGCGCGGCCCAGGATCGGCCCGATAACGAGCCGGTCCGCCGCCGCGGCGAGGATGACAGCGACCGCGCAATACAGGACGAGGCGTTCGCGCGCCGACATCCGGGAATGGATCAAGAGCAGCTTCGAAAAGTTCACGACCCCGCGCCTCCCTCTTCCCGCGTGCATCCGATCTCGAAATCGACGATCTCCTGGCCCTGGACCTTCTTCTTCGAGGTATACTTGGTCTTGACTCCCTTAAACGCCTTGGACTCCTCGAGGCCGCTCAAATATCCGAACACCGCCGACATCGAATCCGCTTCCCCGCGGATCGTGAAAGACCCGTCTTCCCGCAGGCGGATATTGGTCAGCCCCACGTCGATCGGCGTGCGCTCGTAGAGCTGCACGAGCGCGTCGAGAGATTCACCCCGCCTCGCCAGCTGCTTCTTGATGGTCCGCACCCGGTTGAACGCCTCCTCCACTTCGGCCGCCTGCGCCTTTAAAGGGTCGTACTTCTCTGTCAGCCGCTTCAGATAATCCGCTTTCAAATAGATATTCACCAGGAAGATACCGGCCAAAAAAAGAAAAGCGGTCATGACCCACGCGCCCGCCTTGATGATATCGCGTCCCCTCTCTTCCAGCGCCCGGCGCAATTTCATCTCCGCCGGAATGAGATTCACGCCGGACTCCTGCCCCCCGAGGCTGGCGGCCGCCACGCTGAGCATGGAGACCTCGGGCGGATCGAGCGTCTCCAGGGCCACATAGTCGTGGCGGGAAACCACTTCGCCGGGCGCAAGGATCTTGATCGGCAGGCGGAAGGCATCCAGCATCATGACCTCAAGGTCCCGCAGTTTCCCCACCGCCCCGGTGAAAACGCCGACCGACGGGCTCGCCTCGATATCCTCGGCGTGATAAGCCTCGAAAGACTTCTTCAGCTCTTCGATGAAACGGGAAAGATGCTTCTCTCTCTCCGAGAGGAGCTGATGGGCCCCGATCGAGATCCCCCGGAGAAAGATAAGTTTATCCTTCAGGAAAACACCGAATTCAGTCGACGTGGAATCCACATGGATAATGGCGTAAGGCGCCTCCCGCAGCTCCAGCCTGAGATGATGATAGACGAGGTGGCCGAGGGCTTCGCAGGACAGGAGGATGCGGCGGACGATAACACCCGCTTCGGCGAACAAGGCGAGCTGGCGCTGGACGACCTCTTTGTTGATGATGACCAAAAAGAGCTTCGTGTAGCTCTGGCGGAAGACGCCGATGCGGATGTGATCGATGATAACCTCATCGCGGGTATAGGGCGTCAAGCGGCCGGCTTGGAGATTGATGATCTCCTCGATCTCCTTCGGGTCCTGGGAGGGGATCTCGATGTTCTTGGTGATGACGAGGTGGGCCGGCGCGCAGATGACCGCCCCGGCTTCGCGGCGGCGCACGCTGCGGCCCATGAAATCCTTCAGGGCCGCGAGGCTCTCCTCCCGGGGCAGGCCGCGCACATCCTTATAAAAAAGGTCGACGACGAGCCTTTTGCCCGCGACCGCCGCCACCCGGGCTGCCCGGACCGCATCGGTCACAAAATCGAAGCTGAGCGCATCCTTCGGATTGAAACCCGCCGGAGCCTTTTTTTTGGACTCGGAAGCCTTCTTCATATCTTAATCAAATGCCTTCTCACCCATCGACCCGCCAATGCTTGACGATGATCTCGTAC
Source organism: Candidatus Omnitrophota bacterium (assembly GCA_041308805.1). GTDB lineage: Bacteria > Omnitrophota > Gorgyraeia > Velamenicoccales > Velamenicoccaceae > JBFZAX01. The sequence continues at coordinate 5,068 of JBFZAX010000187.1, forward strand.
CCCGGCGTCTCGCCGGTCAGGAACCGCCGCTCAAACGCGCACGTGACCGTCATGCGCTGCGGCCTGTTCCAATAGCCCGCTTCGCTGGTAGCCAGGAAATTCGTCGACTGCGTGTCCAGAAGGCCGGCCGCGACCGCGCTGCTGAGCTCTGCGGCCTCAGCGTCGGAGACGGACATCGCCTCGGTCAGCTGAGCCAGGACGGAAGACAGAAAATCAAACTTCCTGTCGTCCGTCGTCCACTCCTCGCCGTCCTTGCCGTTGCGGAACGCCAGGATCTTATGGACCACCGGGTCGCTCAGCCCCAAAGCCCGGAGCACCGGTCCGCAGGCCGTGTTGATATTCACGACGCCGCTGCCGTAAACCGTCGTAACCGACTTAAGATCCTGTAGTATTTTAGCGGTAACGCCCCGAACAAGCAACAATTCATCCATATTCTCTATCTTCCCGTTCTTGCAGGGGATAGGAAAACTCAGCCCCGCGTAGTACGCGCTCTCGGCGCCGTCCGCCAGCGGGGAATCGTCGGGATCGCGCCAATCGATGATCGCCGACGCCAGGCTGCGCGCCTCGTTCTCCCCTCCTCCCAACGGCAATAATGCCAACAGCGTTGCGAGAACCTCAAGGCTCGCGGTATTGAGGTTGATCTTGCCATCCTCATCCTGGAACGTATACCGCACCGCCGTCCCACCCGTCTTCGGGTCGATGTATTCATATCTCAGGCTATAGAACCCGCGAGGCCCGACCGGTACCTTCATGAAAAGCGGCCTTACGCATGAACAGCGGCTCTGAAAGACATCGACCAGAGTCCACGCCTTATAGACGCCCGTCTGCGCGATCGACCGCAATTCCATGCGGCTCACCAGCCGGTCCATTAATTCCAGCTTCTG
>JBFZAX010000188.1:0-5853 GCA_041308805.1 Candidatus Omnitrophota bacterium
GGAACCATGGAACCGAAGCTCGCTTACATTTTATTAGGGGTGGCCACCGGCATCCTGGGCGGACTGCTGGGGATCGGTGGGGCGACCCTCGTCGTGCCGGCGTTGATCATGCTCTTTGGATTCACGCAGCACGAGGCGCAGGGGACGATCTTGGCGGCCATGATCCCGCCTATCGGCCTGCTGGCGGCGCTGCGTTATTACCAGGCGGGCAACGTCAAGGTCCTTCCCGCGGCGTTGGTCGCACTCGGATTCTTCCTCGGCGGGTATCTCGGGGCGCGCTTGGTCGAATACATCCCCGACCTGATGCTTAAAAAAATATTCGGTCTCTATCTCCTGGGCATTGCGTTGAAGATGATATTCATGAAATAGCGGCACCAAACTTGAGACTAAAGGCCAGACTCTCAGTCTCAAGTTTGTTCGTGAAGTTGAGACTACTAGTCTGGCCTTTAGTCTCAAGTTCAGATGGTCGCAGGCGAATTTATGAAACCTGACATGGAAGTGAAAATCGGCGGGCTCAGGCTGAAGAACCCTGTCCTGGTCGCTTCGGGGACGTTTGGCTACGGCGATGAGTTCAGGGATTATGTGGACGTTTCGGGCCTGGGGGGCATCATCACCAAGACCGTGACGCTGCGGCCGCGGCCGGGCAACCCGCCGCCGCGCGTCTATGAGACGACCGGAGGGATGCTCAACGCGATCGGTTTGCAGAACGACGGGTTAGAGAATTTCATCAAAGAGAAATTACCGAAATTAAGGGGGCTCGGGACGAGGGTCATCGTCAGCGTCGGGGGAGAGACCCGGGAGGAGTACCGCGATATCGTGCGGGCCCTCAGCGCGTTCAAGGAGATCGACGCTTTCGAGCTGAACATCTCCTGTCCCAATGTGGCCTACAAACACAAGGTCTTCGCCCATGACGCCGGGCTGACGCGGCGGCTGGTGGCCGCGGCGCGCCGGGCGACCCGGCGGCCCCTGATCGTCAAGCTCTCGCCGAACGTCTGCGACGTGACGGCGATCGCCCTGGCGGCGCAGGAGGGCGGCGCGGACGCGGTGAGCCTGGTCAATACCTTTTTGGCGATGGCGGTGGATGTGGAAAAGCGGCGCTCGGTCCTGACGCACGTGACCGGCGGCCTCAGCGGCCCGGCGATCAAACCGATCGCCCTGCGGATGGTGTGGCAGGTTTGTCAAAAGGTCAAAGTGCCCATCGTCGGCATGGGAGGGATCATGGACAGCCGCGACGCGCTGGAGTTCATGATCGCGGGCGCCGCGGCGGTGGCCGTAGGGACGGCGAATTTCGTCACGCCGCAGGTGAGCCTTGAGATCGTCGAAGGGATCCGCCGGTATCTGGCGCGCCACGGCTTGGCCCGGGCGAGCGGCCTGACAGGGTCTCTGAATACAAAATAGAGCGATTTTTATGAAGACACAACTTATTGTCGCCTGCGACGTCGACACCCTTAAGGAAGCCCGGAAGGCCATAGACAGGCTCGCGCCGCGGGTCAAGATCTTCAAGATCGGCAGCCAGCTTTTCACCGCCTGCGGCCCCGAGGTTGTCCGCTATGTCCAGCGCCGAGGCGCCCGAGTTTTCCTGGACCTGAAATTTCATGATATCCCGAATACCGTCGCCAAGGCCGCTGCGGCTGCGACGCGGCTGGGCGTTTTCATGATGACGCTCCATGCCGGCGGCGGCCCGGAGATGCTGCGGGCCGCGCGCGAGGCCGCCGGTGAAGCCGCGAAAGCCAATAAGATCAAGAGGCCTTTATTGGTGGCGGTGACCGTATTGACCAGCCAGACGTGTCCGGATGTGCAGGCGCGCGTCCTGGCGCTGGCGCGTTCGGCTTCCGGGAGCGGGGTCGACGGGGTCGTCGCGTCCGTCGAGGAATGCGCCTTGATCAAACAGTCTCTCGGGCCGGAGTTCCTGGTGGTGACGCCGGGCATCCGCCCGGCAGGCGCGTCCGTCGATGACCAGAAAAGGATAGCGACGCCTGCGCAAGCGCGCCAGGCGGGCAGCGATTTTATCGTCGTGGGACGGCCCATCATCGCGGCGCCGGACCCGGCGGCCGCGGCCCGGGCCGTACTTAAAGAAATTAAAGCTTAGAGGAACAAGGAGACCGCCATGCCGGAAGACCTGAAGGGGTTGATCGAGAAGATCCAGCGAGAGGGCGTCCAGAACGGGGAGGAGAGGGCCCGCAAGATCGAGCAGGAGGCCCGGCTGCGCGCGTCTGTCCTCGTCGAAGAGGCGCAGAAAGAGGCGCAGAGGATCCTCGACGACGCCCGCGCGAAAGCGGAAAAGACCGAGGCGACGACGCGCGCCGAACTGGCGCAGGCCTCGCGCGATCTCTTGCTGACGCTGCATAAAGAGATCGAGGCGATGCTGGACCGCCTGGTGGCGGCCCGCGTGCGGGAAGCGATGAGCCCCGAACAGCTGGGGCGGATCCTCGAGGAGCTCGCGCGCGGCGTCAAGCACGGCGCCGCCGAAGGGGTGACGGTCTCGCTGAGCCCGTCGGACGCGCAGAAGCTCCAGGAGACATTTTTGAACGAATTAAAGTCGGAGGCCCGGAAGGGCATCGTCCTTAAGCCTTCCGCCGAGATCCTCGGCGGCCTCACCATCAGTTTCGACGCGGGCCGCTCGAGCTTTGATCTTACCGACAAGGCGCTGGCGGAGTATATCGGCTCCAGTCTTAAGCCCAAGCTTAAGGAGCTGCTCGTCGCCGCGGCCGAGAACACGCCCAAGAAAAAATAAGGAGAAGGATGGCCGGCGCTTACGTCTATCTGTTGGCGAGCCTCCCGATGCTCCGTTTCGAAGCATCCCCGCCTTTTTCTTTTGACCGGCTGCTGGAGACGTGCCGCGGGTTGATCTCCGACGATGACCTTAAGATTTTGGAAGATCTCGCCGGCCCGGGGGAAGGAAGCCTTCCCGCGCGTCCGTCTACGCTGGCGAAGTGGCTCGATTTCGATCTGGTGCTGCGCAACGAGCTCGTCCGCATCCGCGCAAGTCGCCGCCACCTCGACCCCGCCCCGTATCTCAAAGGGGAGGGCGCGGCGGACGCCGGTGTCGCCCATCTGGCGATGAACGCGCACCGCGCGACAGCGGCTTCTTTTTATGACGCCGAGCGCCTCCTGGACGAAGAGCGGTGGCGCAAGCTCGAGGAGCTCGGATGGGGGCATTATTTCGATCTGGATGCGCTCGTCGTCTATGCGCTGCAATTGCGTCTGCTCGAGCGCTGGGAGGCGATCCGCCGGGCGGACAAAGAAAGACTTTTGAAAGAGACGCTAGATTCCATTAAATCCTAAATCGAGGTCATGATGGTAGCTAAGAGATCAGGCAGTGTCGTTAAGATCACCGGGAACATGGTGACGGCGAAGGTCGAAGGGTTCGTCGTGCAGAACGAGGTCGCTTTGGTCGCCCGCGGGGAGGAGCGGCTGAAGGCCGAGGTCATCCGCGTGCGCGGCGACCTCGCCGAGATGCAGGTCTATGAGAGCACCGCGGGAGTGACCGTCGGCGACCGCGTCGAGTTCACCCAGGAGCTGCTTTCCGTTGAGCTGGGGCCGGGCCTCCTGGGCCGGATATTCGACGGGTTGCAGAACCCCTTGACGGAGCTGGCCGAAAAACACGGCTTTTTCCTTAAGCGCGGCGTCTATCTTCAGGCCATCGCGGATAAAACGGAATGGGATTTTACGCCCGCGGTCAAATCCGGACAGAAGGTCCGGGCCGGCGATGTGCTCGGCCACACACCGGAAAAGCTCTTTTCGCACGCGATCATGGTCCCCTTTGGGCTCTCCGGGGTCCTGGAGGTCGCGCGGGTCGCGCCGGCCGGCCGCTACAAAGTGGACCAGCCGATAGCGCAGCTGAAAGACCAGAGCGGCCAACCTCACGATTGCTTCCTGAAACAGGTCTGGCCCGTCAAGATCCCTATCCGCGCCTATGCCGAGAAGCTGCGGCCGAGAGAGCCGCTCGTCACCAAAATGCGCCTCATTGATTCTCTCTTTCCTATCGCTCGCGGCGGAACTTATTGCATTCCAGGGCCTTTTGGCGCTGGTAAAACCGTGCTGCAGCAGCTCACCAGCCGGCACGCGGACGCGGATGTGGTCGTCATCGCGGCATGCGGAGAGCGGGCCGGGGAGGTCGTGGAGGCCTTAAAGACATTCCCCGAGCTGAGCGATCCGCGCACAGGACGGCCTTTGATCGACCGCACGGTCATCATCTGCAATACCAGTTCCATGCCTGTTGCCGCGCGGGAATCGAGCGTCTACACCGCGGTCACCATCGCGGAATATTACCGTCAGATGGGTTTGAACGTGTTGCTCCTGGCGGATTCCACATCGCGCTGGGCGCAGGCCATGCGGGAGATGTCCGGCCGGCTCGAGGAGATCCCGGGCGAGGAGGCTTTCCCCGCGTATTTGGAATCGCGCATCGCGTCGTTTTACGAGCGGGCGGGCCTCGTGAAGCTGCACGACGGCCGCTTAGGGTCGGTCACGATCGGCGGCACCATCAGCCCTGCCGGCGGGAACTTCGAGGAGCCGGTGACGCAGGCGACGCTGAAGGTCGTCGGCGCGTTCCACGGGTTGTCGCGCGACCGCGCCTACGCGCGGCGCTATCCGGCGATCGATCCGCTGACGAGCTGGTCGAAATACTCCAGCACTCTCGATCCGCAGCAGGTCGAGCGCGGCCACCAGACCCTGCGCAGGAGCGACGCGGTCGCTCAAATGATGAAGGTCATCGGAGAGGAAGGGGTTTCCCTGAAGGATTACCTCGACTATCTTAAAGGCGAGTTTTTCGATTTCGTTTATCTTCAGCAGAACGCCTTCGATCCGGTCGACGAGGCCACGCCGGCCGAGCGCCAGAAGCACGTCTTCGGTTTCATCGACACGATCCTGTCGGCGGCCCTGCATTTTGAAGGCAAGGAAGAGGCCCTGCAGTTCTTCCAGAAGCTGCGCCAGGAGTTCCGCGGCTGGAACTCGGCGCCGTGGGGATCCCGGGAGTTCCGGGACATCGAAGCGGTCCTGTCGGCGCTCGTCGCCGGCAAGACCTCCAAGCCGCAGGAGGCCTCCCATGCATAAAGTTTACACGAGCATCGTTTCGATCGCCGGGGACGTGATCATCGTGGAAGCCGACGGGATCGGTTACCTGGATATCGCCGAGATCACGACGCGGCGCGGGGTCTCTCTCGCCCAGGTCATCCGCATCGACCGCCGGCGCGTGTCGCTGCAGGTCTTTGCGGGCAGCCGCGGGGTCTCGACCGGCGATAAAGTGCGTTTCTTCGGCCATCCGATGCGGGTCTCCACAGGCGCCAATCTCATGGGCCGGATCTTCAACGGCAGCGGGATGCCGCTCGACAAGGGGCCGGCCCTTTCGGAGAACCTCACGGACATCGGCGGGCCGCCGGTCAACCCCGTCAAGAGGATCGTCCCGGATAAGATGATCCGCACGGGGATCCCGATGATCGACGTCTTCAATTCGCTCGTCGTTTCCCAGAAGCTGCCGATCTTTTCCATCGCCGGGGAGCCCTACAACGAATTGCTGGCCCGCATCGCGATCCAGGCCGAGGTCGATGTCATCATCCTGGGCGGGATGGGCCTTAAATACGACGATTACCTCTTTTTCCGCGAGATCCTGGAGGAACAGGGGGCTTTGTCGCGCGCGATCTTTTTCGTCCACACCGCTTCGGACCCGACGGTGGAATGTCTTTTGGTGCCCGACATCTGCCTGGCCGTGGCCGAGCCGCTGGCCCTGGAGGGCAAGCGCGTCCTGGTCCTATTGTCGGACATGACGAACTTCTGCGACGCGCTCAAGGAGATCTCCATCACGATGGAGCAGGTGCCGTCGAACCGCGGCTATCCGGGCGATCTCTACAGCCAGCT
>JBFZAX010000189.1:0-8479 GCA_041308805.1 Candidatus Omnitrophota bacterium
TAAGGCTGCTCATCGTCGTCGCGGAAAAAAGATCCCCTGCTCCCGGAGAATTTTCCAGCGACTCGAAGATCAGCGGCGCGACCTTCTCCTGGAGGGACCGCCTGAAAAAGTAATCCTCATCGAAGCCCGGTCCCGTATCCCCTTTCCGAAATCCGGCATCGACCCGGGACAATCGGCCAAGCCAGGCGTCTTCGCGCCGCGCCCGGCCGCGCCAGACCCTTAAACCGCGTCTCATCGCCCGATAAAACCACCGGCTCACCGGCAGGGTCCTCGCGTAGACCTGACCGAGCAACCGGCGCAGCCCCCGGTCGAGACGTACGACCCTTCCCTCTCTCTCGACGGCAAAGACCTTGCCCATCACATCCCGCTCATCGACGCACTCCCGGCTGCCGGAAGAATGATCCCCCTGGAGCGTCAAAAAAATCCTGCCTGACCTGCGCTCTTTCTTTAAGACGCGATGGACCACGGGCCGGCCCAGCGGGTCCCGATAAAGGACGCTATCGGCGAAACCGATGGAAGCCGCCGGAGCCTTCTGCGCGTAAAGGACCTCGCCGTTCTCGATAAAAGGAGACATACTGTTGCCGTGGGCCCGGAAGCGCAGGTCAACGCCGCGCCTCAGCAGGTCTTCGCTCACCTCCAGGAAATCAAAAGCGGCCTCTCTCATGTCTTATCGTCGAGAAAATCCAAAACGGTCTCATCGGGCAAAAAAGCCAGCTCCCGGCAGGGGACCGCGTCCGCCAGCCGCGCGCACACCTCGACCGCCGCCTCCATCCCCCTCTTATCCCAGAACGGCGCGAAAGAAGATGCGATCAACGACGAAACCGCCTGCGCTTTCGACAGCTTCCGGAGGCTGTTCTCCGCTCCGTGCTTGATGAAAAAAACCCGGTCCAGGGGCGCGCGCAGACGGGAACAAACGCCGGCGTCGCCGTGCCACGGCGTGCCGTGAAGACGCAACGAACGGCCCCGGCGCCGGATGATGACCCGGTCATCGTTCAAGACCACGGCCCCCCTCTTTTTTTGGTGCAGCCGGGCGAGGGTGCTCTTGCCGGCCCCGGACTCCCCGACAAAAAGAAGCCCCCGGCCCTTCCGAGAGACCGCGCACGCGTGGACCAGCAGCCCCCGGCGCGAAGAAAGTAGCAGGATCGTCAGGATCTCATCCAGCGGGAATCCCAAAGGATACGGCAGGCTTTTTTGCGGCGGCCGAGAACGACGGCTGACGTAGACATCCCCCCGGCTAAGATCAGCGGATAAGATAAGACGGATGTCCGGCTTCCCTTCGGCGTCAGACCTGCCGTCGAGGATATATCTTCGACCGGCCTGAATAAGGCTCCAAAGACCCTTGGAGTCAAAGACGGCCCGGGCGATTGCCGGCATCGCAGGAAGCCTGCGGACCCGATGAACCCGCAGGGCTACCTGCGGCGGACGGAAAGAAGAAAAGACCATCCGCGCGGGATCGACTTCGAAACGGGAATCTTTATCGGCCGCGCTAAGACCGATGACGATGCCGCCCAGGTTTATGCTGAAACGCGCGACTGAAGCATCCCGTGTCTTATCCGCCATTTAAAGCCTCACCACCCAGAATCCTCCGGGGATCTCTTCGATGACCCTTAAACCGGCCTCACGGATCTCCCCGGCTACCTCCTCCGGAGAAGAAAAAAAGTGGCCGTAGCACAGAGATCCGGTGTTCGACGCCGCGGAAACTTTTCTAAAGAGAGTGTCGCCCGGCTCGGTGGGAAAGCGGCCCTTCAGGAAAAAGCGCAGCCCGCGACGCAAAAGATCGAGCGGATAGGTGCGCGAACACCGACAGCGCCTGCCGTAATAATAGACCGAAAAAACCGCCGTTCCTCCGGGCTTTAAGACCCTGCCGACCGAACGAAGGACGCTGACGCGCAGCGCCCGGGTAGGAATGAAAGAATAAACCGCGCGGCTGAAGAGAACGTAGTCAAAAGAAGCGGGGGGATGATCGATCGCGACCGCGCTCTTGATCTCGAAATGTACCCGCGCGCCTTGTCCGTCGGCGTTCTTTCGCGCGGCCTCGATCATCCGGCCGGCCGGGTCGATGCCTGTCACCTCGAAACCCAGCCCGGCCAAGGCGATCGCTTCCCTACCGGCCCCGCAGCCCACGTCTAAAACTGACCCGCGGCGCCCCATAAACCTCGATACGAAATCCCTCTCCCACTCTTCGAAACCATTAGCGACCTCAACGGAATGGAGAGCGACCTCTTCAGGACGATCGAACTTGTCGGCGACCTCCTTGAGAGACACAGAGGCATCATCAATGACCTTGACGGGGAAAAAAGAGGAAAATCGAAGCGCAGACATGGAGGGTCCCGGAAAGAAAGACAGAAGGCTCGCACCGAACAGCGCGGCCTCTATCATGGGCGCTTAGCCCGGCTCTAGCTTCCGTTATTCTTGTTCGTAGAGCAATTGCAGCGGGTGGCATTTGAGCCGTTGTTGGTCCGCTTGCAAATCCCTAACACCGCCTCTTCGGGCCGCAACGTGACCTTCCTGATCTCAGGTTTTTGATAAGGCTTTTTCATCGTCTTTTGCCTCCTCTTTTAAAAGATGCCGCGCCCGCTCATGGGCGATCTGACAAAGATAGGAAACGGGCGAAGCCTGGTCTCCTTCTTCGACATACGCCCAGCCCGGGCACTGGTCACAGACCGGAAAATACTCGCATCGCCAGCATTTGTTGTTTTGATCCAACTGCTTGGCGTGAAGAGCGGGAAACAGCTCCTGCCACCCCTGACGAAAAGACCCTTCCCTCAAATTGAAGCTCGGCCGGCGCAAGAGCGCACACAGCTGCAGCTCCCCGTAAGGGTCTATTTGAAAGGAACAGCGCCCGCCTCCGCAGGTAAACAGATAGTCGGGCCTCTGGCGATCGACGCTTCCCAGAAAATCTCTCCACGCGGCCACGCGCCTCTCATCGGACAATTCAAAGGCGACGACTTCGCCGGGGGTGATCCTTAAATCGCAAGGAGCCTTCGCCCCGTCGATCCTCGGGTTGATCACGGGATCGAACCGGAACTCAACGCCCAGTTCCCGGGCGTATCCTCGCATATCCGCAAGCTCGTGCTGATTCAGCGTCGTCACGCAGGTCTTGAGCTTGAAAGGAATGGCGCGCGCGCGAAGAAGACCGATCCCCTCCAGGCAGCGCTTGAACGACCCGGGGACTCCCGTCATGGATTCATAAGTCTCCTGCGTCATGCCGTAGAGAGTGATCTCCGTGACAAAAGGTTTTTGCTTCCGGAGCTGATCCGCGATCTCTTTTGTCAGGAGCGTCGCATTCGAGAACAGGGTAATAATGAGCCCTTTTTTTCTGGCGTAGGTGTAGATGTCCAAAAAATCCGGCCTCACCAGCGGCTCGCCGCCCGTCAACAGCAGCCACAGGCAGCCCGCCGCGGCGATCTCGTCGATCACCCGGCAGACCTCCTGAAAAGACAATTCCTTTTTCTCAGGATCAACGAGGCAATAGCAGTGCCGGCAGGAAAGGTTGCAGCGGAAGGTCAGCTCCAGGGTCCCGTCCAGCGGGATCCTCTGCGCCATAGCCCTCTGATGGATCCTGTCGCTGAACTCACCGTATTTAAGGCCCGGCGCTCCGGAACAAATCATCGGGACAACCCGCTTTCACAAGACAGCCTTGATCGCCTTAAGTTGGCTCACAAGATCGCGAACATCTTCCTCGGCCCGGACAAGAGGCACGTCAAACTCTTGGACGATCCCGTCCGCGATTTGCGGAATATCCCTCTGGCCGTCGATCAGATCCCACGCGCGGGCCGCGACCACATTTAACACAAAAATACTCTCCATGTCGGCGACCGAATCGCTGACAGGGACGAGGATCGATTCGTCGGCGATCCTGCGAAAGACGAAATCAGGATTTTTTCGGCATAAGTCACGCATACGGAAAAGAAGATCAGTTGCTGCCGGAATTCCCCAGGTCATAAATGGACTGGGCGGTTATGGCGCCGCGGGAGACGGGGTCGAGGATGAGATTCAGGACATAGCTAAGATCTGAAATGAACGTCTTCGGGACGAAAATAATGTCTTCAGACTGCAGCATGACGTTTCCGTCAAACGACGTGCCGACAAGGGCTTTCTTCAGGTTCAGCCGGGAAGCCTGGGGATTCTGGAGGCCGCCCCGGATGAGGACGATGCTGTTGGAGACCGCGTCATTCGTAAAGCCGCCCGCCAGGGCGATCGCCTCCAGCAAGGTACGGCTGCCGCTGACCGCATAGACGCCCGGCCGCCAGACCTGTCCTAAGATGACGACCTTGCTGCCGCCGAGCTTGCGGATCGAAATCGAGACTTGCGGGAAGCGGATGTATTCTTTGAGCTTCGCGGCCAACTCTTCCGTCACGGCCGTAACGGTCTGGCCGGCGGCCATCAGTTCGCCGACCAAGGGAAAAGAAATCTTGCCATCGGGCCTCACGACCACCTCTTGATTGAGATCGTCGTTCTGCCACACAGAGATAAAAAGGACATCGCCCTCGCCGATCCGGTACTCCAGGCCCGCCGGGCCCCCGGTCGCCTGGATCGGCATGGTGACCCCATAAGCCTCTTTCGCCAGGACATCTTTGCGGCGCTGCATCAGGTCCCGGGACCGCTCAAAGTACGCCTGCGCATCATCGAAGCGGCCCTGGTTGTAATAATATTGGCCGATATAATAATTGTATTTCGCGTTGCTCTCCAGCTCCCGCGGGTTGCTCTCCGTCAGCGAATCGACCGCGAACGCCGCCGCGCCCATACAGGCGCCGGCCAACACGATCGAAAAAAAGAAACGCTTGAGCATGGTCTCTGCGTCCTTAGCTCTTTTGTTCCAGGAGGACCTCGACCTGCTTGCGCAGCTCTTCGGCCTTTTTCTGGGCCTCTTGGGCATTGCGGGCCGCGTCCCGTTTTGTCGTCTTTTCAACAGCCTGCGCCTCAGAGGCAGCGATGGCGCCGGCATTGCGGCGGCTGGAGACCGCGGCATTGGCGTTAAGCCCCATCAACTGGCTCAAGGACGAGAACGTCTTCTCCTGAAGGCTGCGCGCGTCAGCTAACTCTTTTTGCAGCGCCATAGAGGCGACCTTCTGGGCCTCAAGCTCCTGTATGAGCGTCACGACCTTCGCCGCGCTCGCCTTCAGCTCCGCGTCTTTCTCTTCGATGATGCCCGCGTAATCACCCAGCTGCCTGGTCAGGGTGTTGACGAGGATCTCCAGCTCCGCCAGGCGGTTCTCGTTAGCGTCGATGCTGCCCGCCCGCGCCAGCTTATCCACGCGCAGCTCTTCCAGCTCGTTCTCGAGCTGCTTGATGAGCTCCTCTTTTTTCACCAACGTCTCGGTCAGGACCCTGAAGTTCTTATCCGCCATCGGATCGCTCGATTCCGCTTTCGCGCGGCCGGCTTTCTTAAGCTCTTCCATCCGGGCTTCCAGGTCTTTCTTGTCGCCTTCCAGCGCCCGGACCTTTTGCTCCAATTGGCGCCGGGTCTCGCTTAAGAGGGCTTCGGTCTTGGCGGATTGCGGAGAGGCGACCTTCAACGAAGCGACCTGTTGTCTCAGGTCAGATATCTCCTGCGCGCGCGCCGTCAACTCCTTCTCCTTCTCAAAAAGGTCTTCCTGGCGGCCGGCCAGCTCTTCGCTCAACGTCGCGACCTTCTCTTCCAGCGACCTTAACGCCTCCTGCTGACGGGAGAGCTCGACGCCTGATGTCGAGACCTGCTGCTCCAGCGCCGCCCGCGCCGAAGGATCGAGCGCCCCCATGCCGGCGCGCCCCTTCAAATCCAAATTCTCTTTTTTAAGCTGTTCCACGGCAGCGCTCTGCTCATTGATGACCTGCTGTTTCTGGTAGAGAGACTGGTTCAACGCCGCCAAGCTCTTCTCCATCTCCTGCAGCTGGGCCTGATAATTGCGCAAGGCGACCGAAGCGTCTTTTTCTTTCTGCTCGACGATGACGGCCGAACCGTCCTTCTCTCTGATCTGGTCCTGGAACCTCGTCATCTGCTCATCCTTAAGTTTTAAATTTTGGCTGACTTCGCTCAGCCGGCCTTTATACCGGTCCTCGATGCCCATAAGAGTGGCCCGCGCCTGCTTGAGCTCCTCTAAGGTCTTCATGAGCTCGTTCGTCGTGTTCTTCAGGCGGTTGTCCAGCATGATGTTGGAGTTCTCCAGGGCCGCCTTATCCCGGACCATGGCGTTCATCTTCGTGTTCGCATCTCTGAGCGACTCCTGCGCCGTCGCCAACTCCTGGCCGAAGTTCTGTTTCTGGGCCTGGGCCAGCGCCTCTTCTTTTTCCGTCAGCAACGCGTTGAGCCGTTCGCTCTGCTGGGCCAAAACGCTCTTAGCCCCGGCCAATTCCGAGACCTGAAGAGACAGCGCCGTGCGCTGCCGGTCGCTCTGGTAGACATAGAAAGAGACGCCGAGGGCGACGAACACCAGGGCGCCGGAAAGGAGCAAGGCGCTGAACGTCCACCCCCTCGAAGCCGCGCGCAGGCCGTCAGGTCGTTCCATCGGCAGGCATCCTCTCTTCAAGGAAACAACGCTTGATGTGCAGGGTCGGATATTTGGCCAGGCTAACCTCTTTCGTCTCGTCCTCCTGCAGGCGCACGCCGTCGCTGCCCACGATGATGCGCACGACCGGCCGCAGCGGCGACTTGGGAGTCTGGCGCACCACCTTGGCGACTTCCATCGTGTTCAATTGGACGAACGAGCCATTAGGAAAAAAGCCGATCTTGTCGACCAGCACCTTGATCAGGTTCTGGTCGAACTTGCTCTTGGAGTCCAGGATCCGCTTGAAGACATCATTGATCGAATACCGGGGCCGGAACGGCCTGGGGTGGATCATGGATTCGAATCCGTCGGCCAGGGCGATGACGCGGGCGTATTCATGGATATTCCTCTTGCCCTTGGGATAGCCGCTGCCGTCCATTCGCTCGTGGATCTCCAGCTGGGCGGCCATGATAGACTCTCCTAAGCCGGGCCGGAGTTTTTTCAGGATCCTGTCCCCGGCTTCCACGTGTTTTTTGATCTCTTCATATTCCTGCGGGGCCAGCGTCCTCGGCAGTTTGGACATGTCCTCATACGCTTTCATGCCGATGTCGTGGAGGAAGGCCGTGATCCCGAGCTCGATCAGCCGCGGCATCTCATAGTTGATCCCGAACCCGATGACGACCGAGATCACGCAGACGTTCGTCGCGTGCTGGAAGAGGTAAAAATCCTCCTCTTTATGGATAGGGATGAGCGCCAGCTCGACCAATCTTTCGTCCCCGGCCACGATCGCGCCGGCGATCTCCGTGACCGTCCCGATCACCTGGTTCGTGTCCACTTGCTCCGGGTCGGTCTCCGCAGCGAATACCTGGCGGGCCAGGCAAAAAAGCTTTTCATATAAAGGGGTCGTGTCCTCAATAAAAGCGCACACCGCCGCTGCGCGCGGCCGCACAGACGGCTGCTCCAGCTCCTGCATTCGGGCCGCCATCTCGCGGTGCGCGTCAGGCTCCTCGGAAGGCGCCGGCGCGGCAGGCACAGGAGGCGCCGGAACAGGCGCAGGGGCTGCCGATGGAACCGGCGCAGGAGGCGACGGCTCCCGGGTCGGCGCCGGAGCAACGGGAGGAACCGCAGGCGAAGCTCCCACGGGCTCCCTGTTCTCGACGGGCTTCGCAGGCGCGTGCCGGCTGTCGTCGGGCTTGGGCCGTTTTAAGATCTTGGCGAATTCAACCATTATTTACCGGTTGCGGGAACTGCCTCCCCGGCCGCGGGAGGCGGCGCCGGCTCATCAGCCGCGGGCGCAGGGGTCGCCGGAGGGACATAAGGCTTTTTCGACATGCTGACAAAAGAAAAATCTTCGGCGGCGTTGTTGAACTGGCGGCTGAAGATCCCCCGGCACGTCGCCAGCGCCGGATCGAACTCGACCCTCCAGAAGAGGATCCCTTCCTTCTCGCTCGTCTGCATCGTCTCGACGACCGGCGTCTTCTCGTCCTGGAGCGAAAGGGTGAAGTTCGAGGCCCGGAAACCGCGCTTCGAGAAAGATTCAGAAGCGACCTTGCCTTCGGTGAAAACGAGGGTGTCTTTCTCCTTGCTCCCCTTGCCGCTCATCGGCGTGATCTCGATATCCCAGACCGTATTGTTGAGCTCTTTTTTCTTTTTTTCGCGCAACTGGCGGATCTCAGGAGATTCGACCTTCATGGCCGGGGCCGGCGGCGCTTCCGCAAGGGCCTGTTCCACCGCAGGCTCAACAGGCGCAACCGGCGTCTCCGCCGCTGCCTCGGGCGCCGGCTTGGCCGGCTCAGAGACCGCGGGCGCGGCAGGTTCAGGCGCCGGGACCGCTGCGGCCGCCTCCTGCTTCGGCGGAGCCTCGACCTTTTTACTCCAGGACCAGGCATACGCCTCGGAAGCCAGAACAACCAGACAGAACAATCCCACGATCCCACCGACCATCATTCTTTTCACGGCTTCCTCCTTTTTGATCCCTTGGATTCTTTTAACGATAAGCCCTCGGACAGGCC
>JBFZAX010000190.1:0-7418 GCA_041308805.1 Candidatus Omnitrophota bacterium
AATTGGGCCTTAATACCTTAGACTGGATCCTGACGAAGCTCTTCGCGATCTCGGTCGTCGCCATCATCGTGATCTTCCAGCCCGAGCTGCGCTTCGGTCTCGCCCGGTTAGGGCAGCCGCATCTTTTCGGCGCGGGGTTAAAACAGGAAGAGATCGATGAGCTGATCCGGCAGCTGGTCGCGACGGCGGTGGAGCTCTCCCAGAAGAAGAGGGGCGCTTTGATCGCCGTCGAACGGGAGGACCGCTTAAAAGGCTATATGAACACCGGCGTCGTGATCGGCGCCAAGGTATCTCCGGAGCTTTTGGAGACATTGTTCACTCCGTTGTCTCCTTTGCACGACGGCGGCGTGATCCTTCAGGGCGATCAGGTCGCGGCGGCCGGCTGCCTGTTCCCGTTGGCGCAGAATCCTTATCTGAGCCATAGCCTCGGGACGCGCCATCGGGCGGCGCTGGGATTGAGCGAAGAGACGGATGCCGTCGTCCTGATCGTCTCCGAAGAGACCGGGTTGATCTCGATCGCGCTCGGCGGCCGTCTCACGCACGGCCTGACGCGCGAGGAGATATTGGAGTCTCTGAAGAAAAATCTTGTCTTGGCCCGGCCGGGAGAGAAGAAGAGCTGAGTTTTCCGCAAAAGGAACTGCCATGGACCTGCCGCGTTTTGTGACAGAGCTGAAAAAGTGGTTTACGCATTATCCGCTTTTCAAGATCATCGCGCTCATCCTTGCCGTCGTCGTCTATTTTTATGTGAACGCGGAGTTCAAATAGGCCGGGCGTTGTTTTTCCGCCGCCTTATCGGCCGCGGGCGCGGCCTCTGCCACAGGGAGTTTTATGCCCAAGCTGGGCGTCAATATCGATCACGTGGCGACACTGCGGCAATTGAGGGGGGCGACGTTTCCCGATCTGCGCCAGGCTGCGCGCCTGTGCGAGGCCGCGGGCGCTGATTCGATCGTCGCGCATCTTCGGGAAGACCGGCGCCATATTCAGGACCGGGATGTTCGGGACCTGCGCCGGGAGGTGTGTACCCGCTTCAATCTGGAGATGTCGACCGTGGATGAGATCGTCTGCATCGCCGCCGCGATCGGGCCTGACCAGGCGACGTTGGTCCCGGAGCGCCGCAGGGAAGTGACGACCGAAGGGGGCCTCGACATGCTGCGCGGGCAACGAAAGATCGGCCGGGTCTGCCGCGAGCTTAAAAAGCGCGGCATTGACGTCAGCGTCTTCATCGAGCCGGACCTGCGGCATATCAAAGCAGCCCGGGATATGGGGGTCGGGACCGTCGAATTGCATACGGGCGCGTATGCGTCCTGCCTTCGCGGGCCGCAACGCCGAGGTCAATTGAAACGCCTGCGAGAGGCGGCGGAGTTTGCGCGCCGCCACGGCCTTCTTGTCAACGCGGGGCACGGGCTGGATTACGGGAATGTCGGCCCTGTCGCTGCGATCGAGGGCATCCATGAGCTCAATATCGGTTATGCCATCGTTTGCCGCGCCGTCTTCGTCGGATTGCAGGAGGCGGTCCGCTCGATGAAGCGGGCGATCCGGGCAGGAGGCAGGCAGAGATGATCCACGGCTGCGGGATCGACATTGTCGAGATCAAACGCCTCCAAAAAGCGATCGATCGCTGGGGAGATGCCTTTCTTCGGCGGGTCTTCACGGAGCGGGAGCTCGCTTACGCCCGCGGCAAAAGATTCCCGCTGCAGCACCTGGCCGCGCGTTTTGCCGCGAAGGAAGCGGTCTTTAAAGCGTTCGCGACGAGACCGGCATTGAATTTCAAAGACATCGAGATCGCCAACGACCGTCACGGCCGGCCCCATTGTTCCATCAAAAAAAAGCCCAGTCCGGTTTTGCTGTCGATCTCTCACGGGGATGAGTATGCGGTTGCCTGCGCGATTGTTGAAAAGAAGGCCCGATAGCCATAAGGGAGATTTCGGCCACGTGCTCGTCCTGGCGGGTTCGCCGATTTATTCGGGAGCCGCGTGCCTTTCTTCCTGGGCGGCGTTGCGCAGCGGCGCGGGACTGGTGACCCTGGGAGTGCCGCAGTCTCTGTATCCGGTCGCGGCTGCGAAAATCCCCGAGGTCATGGTGGCGCCGCTTCCTGAGACGGGAGGAAGGGCTTTGAGCGCCCGGGCATTTTTTCAGATCGACCGTCTTTGCCGCAAGGCCGATTCTCTTCTGATAGGTCCGGGGCTTTCTCTGGATCCGTCGACACAGCTCCTGGTGCGCCGGGTCCTGCGGGCCGCGCGGGTCCCGGCGGTCATCGATGCCGACGGGCTGGCGGCCCTCGTCGGACATTTGGACCTCCTGAAGTCGGCGCAAGCGCCGTTCATCCTGACGCCGCACCCCGGAGAAATGGCCCGATTGACCGGTTCTTCCGTTGCGGCTGTTCAAGCCGGGAGAAAAAAAGTTGCAAAAGATTTTTCGCTCCGATACAATGTGACATTGATTTTAAAGGGTCACCGGACCCTTGTCGCTTCGCCGCACCGGTCGCTCTATGTCAACGATACGGGGAATCCCGGGATGGCGACGGCTGGCAGCGGCGATGTCTTAGCCGGCATGGTAGCGGCTTTTTTGGCACAGGGCTTGTCGCCTTATGAGGCCGCTCGGGCAGCCGTTTACCTGCATGGCTTGGCAGGTGACCTGGCGGCGAGAGAGGGGAGTCCGATTTCGCTGATCGCCTCGGACATCATCGCGTATCTGCCGAAGGCGCTTAAGAGAAGTCGATAGTCGATGGTCAATAGTCGATTGTCTATGGATAAAAGAACGGTTTTAGGTTACGGATGTTAAGAAAGTTAAGGAGGTTAAGAAGGTTACTGTCACAATAAAAATGCAAAAGCTTTCTTCTTTTTTTAAGCTTGGCGCAGTAACGTCCTTAACCTTCTTAACGTTCGTAACCTCCTTAACCTGCCGTCACCAGACTTCGATCTTTTCGGTTTTGACCATAGACCATCGACTATAGACTATCGACAACGTTGAGACCTTGAGACCTTGCGCCTTCTCATTTTATATACTTGCCGAAGTAGCTCAGTCGGTAGAGCAGCTGTTTTGTAAACAGCGGGTCGGGGGTTCGATTCCCTTCTTCGGCTCTTTTTGACGAAGATTACGGCGATTTCAAAAAAGATTACGGCGATTTTCGGTAAAAAGATAATCCGATCTTTCAAATCAATCACCGTAATCGGCGTCAATCTCCGTAATCATCTTTTCAAACGGACGGGTACCCAAGTGGCTAAAGGGGGCAGACTGTAAATCTGCTGCACTATTGCTTCAGAGGTTCAAATCCTCTCCCGTCCATAAATGAGGCCACCACTTACGGAGCCGCCGCCTTTGCGGTTGGCGACGTAAGTGTATTGGCCGGAGATTCTGGTTTTTTTATCCGTCGTCGTTCGGCTACGCCAACGCGGCCCCTTTCGTACTTCGGAAACGTAGTTCGTAAGCCTTTTTCTTTTTGACGTCGCCTAACTACGTCACCGAAACGGGCATCGTCACCATAACCGTCACCATTACCGGATCGAGCTGACGACTGATGATTGACGACTGCGTTGAGACCTTGGGACGTTGAGACTTTGCGACCCGGCTATCGGGTTTTCGTGCGGGTGTAGTTCAATGGTAGAACACTAGCCTTCCAAGCTGGTTACGTCGGTTCGATTCCGATCACCCGCTCCAAAACAAGCCTCTGAAAAGAGGCTTATTTTTTTGGATAAGGCCGCTCCTCGCGGATTCCTTTTATTTGACGGCTCCAATCCATCGTGGTAGCATAGAGTTGCGATTTTTCCGCCCCCTGCAGGGAATATCCATGATGCCTGTCTTTACGCAGAACCTCGATTTCTTTTATCTTTTTTCCGGAGTATCTTTTTTTGTCCTGGGCACATCGGCGGCGATCCTCTATCTGCAGGAAAGAAAGAAGAAGACGCTGTCCTGGCGCTGGCTGAGCGTTTTCGGTTTTTTGTACGGCCTCAATTCATGCGTCAATATGTTCGTTTATTCGGCGAGCGACCCGAATTTCATGCCGCTCGTCCGCGCGTCCCTCCTGGCCGCTTCTTTTTTATCTCTTATTGAGTTTTCTCGTCGGTCACTGCGGTCCCTGCGATCGGTCCCCCTGACATTTTTAAGCATCCTTCCGGTTTATTTTTTCCTGGGCTGCCTGTTTTTCTTCAGCCCCGGGGATTTCGCCTTCCTGGCGACCTGGATCCGCTATCTCCTGGGAGGGCCGGCGGTTTTGGCCGCAGGTTCTGTCCTTTGGATGTATTGCCGACAAGAAGTCCGGGAAGGGCGGCCGCCCATATTTTGCCGCCGGCTCTCGGCCGCTTTCTTTTTTTATGCGATCGTCCTGAGCCTTGTCGTTCCTGAACAGAGCCTCGCCCTCGCGCCTTTTCTTTCTGAGGGCTCATTTTTGGCCTTCTTCGGCTTTCCGGTCCAGCTTCTGCGCGGGCTTCTGTCCCTGCTGATCGCTTTTATTTTTATCGAGCGGATCACGACGGCCCAGAAATCAGCTCCGACGGTGACAGGCCGCCTGCGCCGGCGGGCCGATCTTCTCCTGACGCCTTTTGTGGTCTTTTACGTCGTCTCCGCTCTGGCCGGCTACCGTTTTGTCTCCGCGGTCGAGAGCCGCGAGCGCTACCACTTGAACCGTCTTCTGGTGGCGGATGCCCGCCTCGTCGCGGACGCCCTCGGTCCGCTCGATGCTGATTTTGTCGCCTTAACGCGCGATCAGGCGCTGTATCCTAAATATCTGGCCATGCATAAGCGCTTAGCCGAACTCGCGGATGTTTCGGCCTTCATCCGTTCGCTGTACCTCGTGGCGGTTCGCGACGGCAAGTTGCTGATCTCGGTGGGCAGCCGGCTCCAGGTCTTTCCTCAGGATTTTTCTCCTTCTTTTGGCGGCCGCGTCCCCAGCAAGGCGATCTTCGACGCGTTGAATTCCCGCGAGCCGACGCTTTATAGGCCGAGCGCCGCGCAGGGGGAGACCTGTTGCTCGGGCATCTTCGTCCCTCTTTTCGATGCCCAGGATCGCGTGGTCGCCCTCCTGGGGGTGGATTTAGACGATCTCAGGATACGGGCGGAGATGGGCCGGGCGCGACTTTATGCCTTGGTCGTTTTTTTGGCGTTCCTGCTGTTGCTCGTCACCGCGCACGCCTTCCTGTTGTTCTTCTCCCTTAAGAATACGGAGCTGGAGAACCAGAAGGCGGATCTCGACGACGCCCTGGTCAGCCTGCGCGAGGCCGAATCCCAGCTGTCCAAGTCCGAGGAGACTTTTCGGGGGATCCTCGATAATTCGCCCAACCCGATCTTCGGTTTTGACCGCGACCTGCGGCTGATCTTTTGGAACGAGGGGGCGGCGGCGCTCTACGGCCACAGCCGGCAAGCCATTATCAACGATAAGGACCCGACCCTGAACAAGAAGTTCACCATGCTTTTCGGGATCGACGCGTTTGAGCCGGAGATCGATCGCGTCTTTTTAGGCAAAACGGTGCGGGCGGAGATGGTCCATCAGACGCGCGAAGGCCTGGCGGACGTGGCGATGACCCTTTTTCCCGTGAAGGACGCACAGAACCACATCCTCTTCGGGATCGGGCTGATCCAGGATATTTCCGGACACCGCGACTACGAGAAAAAGCTGGCCCAGGCCCATGCCAGGTTGAAATCCGTCCTTGACGCGGCGACTCAAGTCATCATGATCTCTACCGACCTCCAGGGAAATATCACTCTTTTCAACGCCGGCGCTCAGCACCTGCTCGGCTACAAAGAGGCGGATGTGGTCGGTCGGCATTCTCCGGAGATCTTTCATGTCGCCGAGGAGCTGCGCGGTTATGAAGAGGAGCTTTCCCGCCGTTTCGGCCGGCCGGTCCGTCGCCTGGAAGCCTTCGCCTTGCGACCGCAACTGAGCGTTTTCGAGGAGAGGGAATGGACCTTTGTGTGCAAGGACGGCAGCCGGCTGCCCGTGCTTTTGACGGTTACGGGCCTGAGAAACGAAAAGAACGAGGTTTCGGGGTATCTTTGGGTCGCTGCGGATCT
Organism: Candidatus Omnitrophota bacterium; assembly: GCA_041308805.1. Classification (GTDB taxonomy): domain Bacteria; phylum Omnitrophota; class Gorgyraeia; order Velamenicoccales; family Velamenicoccaceae; genus JBFZAX01. The sequence continues at coordinate 6,007 of JBFZAX010000190.1, forward strand.
GACGGCATTTAAGGAAGCGGAACGATCTTCGCTGGAATCACAACAGCGCTACAGCGAATTGGTGGATAACCTGGACGTGGGGGTCTTTCGTTCGTCTCCGGGCCCGGAAGGGGCGTTCGTGGATGTCAATCAGGCGGTGGTCAAGCTCACGGATGCTGATTCCAGGGAAGAGCTCATGAAACATAAGGTCAGCGACATCTATCGCAGGCCGGCGCAGCGCGCCGAGTTCAGCCGCAAGATGCTCTCTCAGGGGTTCATCAAGGGATATATCCTGGAGGCGGTGACGCTCAAGGGCCGGGTGTTCTGGGCATCCGTGACCGCGCAGCTGAAGACCGGCCGCGACGGGCAGCCTTATTTCGAGGGGATCCTGCAGGATATCACGGAGCAGAAGCGCATGGAGCTCAAGCTCCTGGAGGAGCGCGACCGCCTGGGCAAGATCGCGACCTCGATCGGCGCCGGGCTTTCGCTCGTCGACAGGGATTTCCGGATCATCTGGGTGAACGAAGTGCTGGAGGATTGGTTCGGAAAACTGGAGACGATCCAGGGCCGCCGTTGTTACGAGACGTATCAATTCAAGAAGAATGTCTGCGAAGGATGCCCGACCCGCCGGGCTTTTGAGTCCGGCCAGATGCAGTCCGAAGAACAGCGGTCGGTCTTCTCGGACGGCCGGATGATGGACTTCCTGCTTATTTGCTCCCCGATCAAGAACGAGGAAGGGGCCGTGACCCAGGTCTTGGAGCTGACCCTCGATATTACGCAGCGCAAGAAGATGGAAGAGGAGCTGCGCCGGTATTCGGAGAGCCTCGAGTCGGTGGTGGAAGAGCGCACCAAGGCCCTGCAGAATTCGGAGCTGATGTTCCGCAAGTTGTTCGAGACCGCGCAGGATGGTATAATGATCATCGAAGCCGACACGGGGACGATCATCGATGCGAACCCGTATTTGCTGAATCTCCTGGAGTGCACGCGCGATGACCTCCAGGGGAGGGATTATCGCCACCTGTCCTTCTGGGCGACCGCCCGCGTCTGGGAGCGTTTGGAGCATGACCTCAAGAGCCGGGTGTGGGTCTTCTACGAGGATGTCCTCATCCAGTCCCGTTCAGGTAAGGACAGGATCGCCGAACTGGGCGCCTCGCTTTATTACGTAGAGAACAGGAAGATCCTCCAATGCAGTATCCGCGACGTCACCGAGAAGAAAAAGGTCGAGAAGATCAAGACGGAGTTCGTCTCCATGGTCTCCCACGAGCTGCGCACGCCCTTGGCCGCGATCAAGGAAGGCGTGGAGATCGTGGCGGACGGGACTCAGGGGACCGTCAATAGATCCCAGCGGGAATGTCTGGGCATCGCCCTTTCGAATATCCAGCGCTTGAACCGGCTGATCGGCGATATCCTGGATATCTCCAAGATCCAGTCGA
>JBFZAX010000191.1:0-6796 GCA_041308805.1 Candidatus Omnitrophota bacterium
AAGACAACCAATTTCCATTTATTTCCACCTATTTCGCCTTAGCCGGGGCGGGGCATATTTCTAGTTACGGGTTTACCTTGAGACCCATCGTCTGGCGATTGACAATAGACCATAGACTATCGACCATCGACCTTGAGATGTCATGGCTTTCGTTCGCACGCGGCAGCCATGATAAAAACGAGGTCCGAGAGCCTATTGAGATACCGCAATAGATCAGAATTCTTGAGGCCTTTCTTCTTGGCCAGCGCCACGGCGCGGCGTTCGGCGCGCCGGGCGAGCGTCCGCGCCACGTGCAGGTAGCTCGAAGCCAAGTCAGCTCCCGGCACACTAAAACAAGGCCGCACCGCCCCTTTCTTTCTCTCGAAAGAAAGTAAAACGCGCTCTAAATAGACGACGTCAGGACCGCCGATCCTCTTTTTGAGCTTCTTGAGATACAAGGGCCGTGTCGCGACTTCAGCGCCCACGATAAAAAGCTGCCGCTGGATCTGGATGAGGATCTCTTTCAGGACTCTGCTCTTTACCAGACACCGCGCTAACCCCAAGTGCGCCCCCAGTTCATCGAGAGTCCCCTGCAGCTCGACGCGAGGATGGTCCTTGGCGATCTCCCCGCCCCAGAAAAGGCGGGTTTTGCCTCTGTCTCCTTGTTTTGTGACGATGCTCATGATGAAAGTATTATATTACAAAACGGCCTGCCGAGAAAGAAATGTGGGGGCATGCCCCTTTCTGAACACGAACAAGTCAATAGTCGATGGTCTATGGTCGATGGTCAATACCTGGCGAGTAGAAATCAGCTCGCGAAGGGTATAGGCAAGGCGCGAGCGAAATAGGTAGAAATAAGGTGAAATACGTTGTGTCGTTCTTTCTTCAAGGGGGATCAAGGATATCTTAGGGCATCGAGTCTCGGGGGATATTCAGGATATCGGAGATAGGAGGTTATCGATGGACAACGGCCTTGATCTCCTTGCCCTTGATATCCAAGATACCCTTGGTATCCCCAATAGACCCGATACCCTCGATTTCCCGGATACCCTGACCTAGGGAATATTTTCAGTTTTGACAATAGACTATCGACCATCGACTATAGACTACGTGAGACCCTGAGACTTTGAGACGTTGAGACAAACGATGTATCCGGCAGGAAAAGCAATCTTCTACGGTAGATCGGATGACCCCATCAAATACCGATCGATCGCCTGGGCGGCGAGTCGGCCTTCGTGGATGGCCCACACGACCAGCGAGGCGCCGCGCGAGGCGTCTCCGGCGCAGAACAATCCCGGCCGCGAGGTCATGAGATCTTTATCGACCGCCAGGGTCCCTTGCGGCGTCAGGGCGACGCCGAGTCCCTGGACAAGGCCCGCGTGAACAGGATGGACGAACCCCATGGCAAGGATGACCAGGTCGGCCTTGATCTCGAATTCGGTCCCGGAGACTTCTTTCATCTCCAGGCGGCCTCCCTTCTGCGCCGACGGCGCAAAAACAACCTCGGCTCCGTGGAGCGCGTTCACCCGGCCGGCCTGCCCCGAAAATCTTTTCGTCAGGACGCTCCAGCGGCGAACGCACCCTTCCTCATGGGAGGTCGAAGTCTTAAGGGTCTTGGGAAAAGTGGGCCAAGGCATGTCTTTGGTGCGGCAATCGGGCGGCTTGGGCAAGACCTCGAGCTGGGTCACGCTCTTCGCGCCCTGCCGGTTGGCCGTACCGACACAATCAGCCCCTGTATCTCCGCCGCCGATAACAACAACATCTCTGCCCTTAGCTGAAATGAGTTCCTGCAGGCTGATCTGCGCGCCGGAAACGGCCTTATTGGACTGAATAAGATAATCCATCGCGAAGTGGATACCCGCGAGGCTGCGGCCTTCAACAGGCAGATCGCGCGGCTGGCGGCTGCCGACGGCCAGGCACGCCGCGTCAAACTCTTCCAGCAGCCTTTCCGCCGGGTAATCCTCCCCGACGCGCACGCCCGTCTCGATCTTCAAGCCTTCTTTTTTCATGAGATCCAGCCGCCGGTCGATCACCCATTTCTCGAGCTTAAAATCAGGGATCCCGTATCGCAGGATGCCGCCGGCCTTATCATCCGCCTCGAAGAGCACGACCTCATGTCCGGCGCGCGTCAACTGCTGGGCGGCCGCCATCCCGGCGGGGCCGGACCCGACCACCGCGACCCTCTTGCCCGTCCGCCGCGACGCCAGGAAAGGCCGGATGGCCCCCTCGCGAAATCCCCATTCAACCAGCGCGATCTCATTCTGACGGATCGTTATCGGATCATCACTCAGCCCGACCACGCAGGCCGCTTCGCACAGCGCCGGGCACACCCGGCCGGTGAATTCGGGAAAATTATTTGATGCCTCCAGGACCCGGACCGCCTGGGCCCACTGCCCCTTGAAAAGCAGGTCGTTCCAATCCGGGATCACATTACCGATCGGACAGGCATCGTGGCAGAACGGCACGCCGCAATCCATGCAGCGGGACCCTTGCTCCCGGATCAGCTCATCCGAGGCGGGCCTCTCGACCTCGCGGTGATCGCGCAACCGCTCTTCGACCGGCCGGTATCCCGCGGTCTGCCTTTTCGTTTTCATGAACCCTTTGGGGTCGCCCATTTCTTATGCGCTCCTGTATCCGCTCTATCCGTCAGAAACGTCCGCTTCCGCCTTGACAGGCGGCGTCTCGACCTGTTCGAGGACGCGCTTGTACTCATAAGGCATGACGCGGACGAACTTCTTCAGCTCCTGCGCCCAATCATCGAGGATGCGTTTCGCCACCGAACTGCCGGTGACCTCAAAATGCTTTTCGAGCAGCCCGCGGACCGTCCCGGCATCCGACTCCTGCTGGACGCCGCCCAGCTCCACCATCTCGGTATTGCACCGCTGACGGAAATTCCCGTCCGCGTCGTAGACATACGCGATGCCGCCGCTCATCCCGGCGGCGAAATTGCGGCCCGTCGGACCGATGACGACGACCCGGCCGCCGGTCATGTATTCGCACCCGTGGTCGCCGACGCCCTCGACGACCGCCGCCGCGCCGGAATTCCGCACCGCGAAGCGCTCCCCCGCCAACCCGCGGATAAAAACCTCCCCTTCGGTCGCCCCGTACAGGAGGGTATTGCCTACGATCACGTTCTCCTGCGGCTTGTAAAGCGCTGCCGCAGGCGGCACCACCACGATCCTGGCCCCGGACAACCCCTTGCCGAGATAATCATTCGCGTCGCCTTCGAGACGCAGCGTCAACCCCGGCGCGGCAAAAGCGCCGAAGCTCTGTCCTGCCGTGCCCTTGAAAAAGATCCGCACCGTGTCCGGCGGCAGCCCTTCTTCGCCGAAACGCCGGGATATCTCGCCCGAAAGCATGGCGCCCACGGCCCGATGGGCATTCCTGATGTCGAGAGAGATCTTAACCGGCTCCCTGCGTTCGAGCGCCGGCTGCGCCAATTCGATCAATCGATGGTCAAGGGCCTTGTCCAATCCATAATCCTGCGGCTGGACGCATCGGACCGCCACCGAAGCCGGCACCTGAGGCTTGAAAAGAACATTGGAAAGATCGACACCCCGGCATTTCCAATGTTTGACCGCCTCCTCCGTCTCCAGCAGATCGACGCGGCCGATCAGGTCGTCCATCTTACGGACCCCCATCTCGCTCATGATCCCGCGGATCTGCTGGGCGAGGAACGTGAAATAAGTGACGAGGTATTCGGGGCAACCCCGGAAACGGCAGCGCAGCCCGGGGTCCTGGGTGGCGATGCCGACGGAACACGTATTCAGATGACAGTGCCTTAACATCACGCACCCCAGGACGATGAGGGCGATCGTCGCGAATCCGAACTCTTCGGCGCCCAGGAGCGCCGCTACCACCACGTCTTTGCCGGTGCGCAACTGGCCGTCGGTCTGCAACCGCACCCGGCCGCGCAGGTCATTCATGACGAGCACCTGGTGGGCTTCCGACAGCCCCAGCTCCCACGGCAATCCCGCGTGTTTGATGGAAGACAGCGGCGACGCGCCGGTCCCGCCGTCATAGCCGGAAATAAGGATCATCTCCGCGTGCCCCTTGGCGACGCCCGCGGCGATGGTGCCCACGCCGATCTCCGAGACGAGCTTGACGCTGACCCGGGCCCGGGGATTGGCGTTCTTCAGGTCGAAGATCAGTTGCGCCAGGTCTTCGATCGAATAGATATCGTGGTGCGGCGGCGGAGAGATCAGCATCACCCCCGGCGTCGAATGGCGGATCTTGGCGACGATCACGTCGACCTTGTGGCCCGGCAGCTGCCCGCCTTCGCCCGGCTTGGCGCCCTGGGCCATCTTGATCTGCAATTCATCGGCGTTCACGAGATAATGGCTGTTGACGCCGAAACGGCCTGATGCCACCTGCTTCACGCGGCTCCTCTTAAGGTCTCCGTTGGGCAGCGGGACGTAGCGCGCCGGGTCTTCTCCGCCTTCCCCGCAATTGCTCATCGCGCCGAGGCGGTTCATGGCGATCGCGATCGCTTCGTGGGCCTCCTTCGAGATAGAGCCGAACGACATCGCCCCTGTCGCGAAACGCCGCACGATCGCGCTTGCGGGCTCCACCTCTTCGAGCGGCACCGGCGCCCCCTTTTTGATCTTCAAAAGGCTGCGCAGCGTGACCGGATGCCCCCGCTGGTCATCGATCAGGCCGGTGAACTCGTTAAATCTGCGATAATCTTCCTGCCGGACCGCTTCGTGGAGCGCGGTGATGGTCTCGGGGTTCCAAAGATGGTATTCGCCGTCCCTACGGAATTGATACCATCCCCCTGCAGGAAGCAGGAGCGGCTGCGCCGGGCGGTCGGGAAAACCGAGACGGTGGCGCCTGCGGACCTCTTCCTCGAGGGTCTCAAGGGTCGCGCCGCCGATGCGCGTCGTCGTACCCGTGAAATACCGGTCGACCACCTCGGGGCTTAACCCGAGAGCCTCAAAGATCTGGGCCCCGCAGTAACTCTGCAAGGTCGCGATGCCCATTTTAGAAAAGATCTTCAGGAGCCCTTTATCGATCGCCTCCATATAATTCTCAAGGGCCTCTTTGGCCTCAAGCCCGATCAACGCCTCTTTTTTCCGGCGCAGATCTTCCAGGACTTCAAAGGCCAGATAAGGATTGACGGCATTGGCGCCGTAGCCCAACAGGAGCGCGAAATGCATGACCTCCCGGGCCTCCGCCGTTTCGATGATAAGGCTCGTCTGCATGCGGGTCGTCTCCCGCACGAGATGGTGATGGACGGCGCCGGCGGCCAACAGCGACGGGATGGCCGTCTGGCCGGCGCTCACGCCGCGGTCGCTTAAGATCAGCAGGCTGCAGCCTTCCCGGACGCTTTCGGAGGCCTCCCGGCAGAGCGCCTCGAGGGCGTCCTTGAGGGATCCCCGGGAGACATCGAAGAGCAATGACAACGTCTTTGACCTGAATCCCTGCCCGCGGACGGATCTCAGTCGCCGCACGTCTTCGTCGCGCAGGACCGGCTGTTTATATTTGATCAGTCGGCCGCTCAGATCGTCGGGTTCCTGGGAAAGGAGGTTCCCCTGGCAGCCCAGATACCCTTCCAGGCTCATCACCACTTCTTCGCGGATGGGATCGATCGGCGGATTCGTGACCTGGGCGAAGAGCTGCTTGAAATAATTGAACAGCGGCTGCGGAAAATTCGAAAGGACGGCCAGCGGCATATCCGAGCCCATCGAACCCGTCGGCTCGTGGGCGGTCTCGGCCATGGGGACCAGAAGGATCTTGATGTCTTCGCGGGTATACCCGAAAGCCATCTGCAGCGGCAGTAAAGCGTCCGGATCGACGGAGAGCGGCTTGCCCTGCGCAGGGATGTCTTCCAGCCGAACAAGACGTTTTTTCATCCACTCCCCGTACCGCCGGCCGCGGGCCAACGAAGATTTGATCTCCCCGTCCTGCAGGAGCTTGCCGGCCTGGGTGTCGACCAGGAACATCTTGCCGGGCTTCAGGCGGCCCTTGGAAAGGATTTCTTCGGGGGGGATATCGAGAACGCCCGTCTCAGAGGCCATCACGACGAGACCCGACCGGGTGACCAGATACCGCGCCGGCCGCAGCCCGTTGCGATCCAGGATGGCGCCGACCGCGACGCCGTCGGTAAATGCCACGGCCGCGGGGCCGTCCCACGGCTCCATGAGCGTCGCGTGATACGCGAAGAAGTCGCGGACGCGGGGATCGAGCAACGAATCGTTCTCCCAGGCCTCGGGAATCAGCATGGCCATGACGTGCGCCAGCGGACGGCCGGACAACATCAGGAACTCTACGACGTTATCGAGGGTCGCCGAGTCAGAGCCCCCCGGCACGATGACCGGGAACGCCTTGTCGATCTCGGGACCGAACAAGGGCGCTTGAAGACTCGCCTGGCGCGCGTGCATCCAATTGATGTTGCCCCGCAACGTGTTGATCTCGCCGTTATGCGCCAGATAACGGAAAGGCTGGCTGAGATCCCATGTCGGGAATGTATTGGTTGAATAACGTGAATGGACCAGGGCCAGGGCGCTCGCCATCCGCGCGTCGCTCAGGTCGAGGTAGAACTCCTTGAGCTGCTCCGACATAAGCAGCCCTTTATAGCCGATGACCCGGGCCGAAAGGCTGCAGATATAAAAAGAGCTCTTGTCGGGGATCGAAGAACAATGGACCTCTTTTTCGATCAGCCGGCGCAGCAGGTAAAGCCGCCGCTCAAAACCCAGCACGTCCTTGACGCCCGCGGGAGGCCCTAAAAAAACCTGCCTGATCGCGGGCCTGACCTGACGCGCGGTGGCGCCGATCTTTTGATCGTCCACCGGCACGTCGCGCCAGCCCAGGACAGGCA
>JBFZAX010000192.1:0-6152 GCA_041308805.1 Candidatus Omnitrophota bacterium
TGCGCTCTTCGGGCCGACCTCGCCGGAGATCACCGGCCCGATCGGGCGGGGGGATTTTGCGGTGCTGCGCTCTCCGAAGAATATTCCCGTTTACGGGCTCATCCGTAAGGCCGAGGATGAGATGAAGCATATCCCTAGCGTCCAAGGAGGCAAGGCGGATATTTTTTTCTCGCGCGAACTGCAGGAGGCTTTGCGTTCAGCCGAGCGGGTCATGGGGTCGCTGGGCGATACCTATGTGTCCGTTGAGCATCTTTTTCTCTCCGTAGCCGAATCGTATGGCCCCTTGACGCAAGCTCTCAGAGAAAACGGGGTTGACAGGGAGAGATTGGACGTCGCCTTAAAAGATGTCCGCGGCAGCCAGCAGGTGACAGACCAGAATCCCGAAGAGAGATCTCAGCCGTTAAAGAGATTCGGCCGGGACCTGACAGGCTTGGCCCAGCGCGGCAAGCTGGACCCGGTGATCGGCCGCGACGAAGAGATCCGGCGCCTCATCCAGGTCCTGTCGCGCCGCACCAAGAACAACCCTGTCCTGATCGGAGACCCCGGCGTAGGGAAGACCGCGATCGTCGAAGGGCTCGCCCAGCGCATCGCCTCGGGCGACGTGCCCGAAGGCCTCAAGGAGAAGCGTTTGATCGCCCTGGATATCGCCTCGATGGTGGCGGGTTCTAAATTCCGCGGGGAGTTTGAGGAGCGGCTTAAAGCGGTCTTGAAAGAGATAGAAGCCCAGGAAGGCCGGGTCATCATTTTTATCGACGAGCTCCATACCATCGTGGGCGCCGGGGCGGCGGAGGGAGCTGTCGACGCCTCGAATATGCTCAAGCCCGCGCTGGCGCGCGGGGAGATCCGCTGCGTGGGCGCTACCACGCTTGACGAATACCGAAAGCACATCGAAAAAGACAAGGCGCTGGAACGCCGTTTCCAGCCGGTCCTGGTCGGCCAGCCGAGCGCGGAGGACACAATAGGGATCCTGCGCGGTTTGAAAGAGCGCTATGAGGTCCACCATGGCGTGCGGATAAAAGATTCGGCGCTCATCGCGGCTGCGCTCCTGTCGGACCGCTACATCACCGAGCGTTTCCTGCCGGACAAGGCCATCGATCTGATCGATGAGGCGGCATCACGCATCCGCATCGAGATCGATAGCCTTCCCCAGGAGCTTGACGAAGTGCGTCGGCGCATCCTGCAGTCGGAGATCGAGCGCCAAGCGCTCAAAAAGGAGAAGGATAAGCCGTCAATGGAGCGCCTTGAGAAGATCGAGCGCGAGCTTTCGAGCCTGAGAAAAGTGGATCAGGAACTGACAGGTCATTGGGAAAAGGAGAAAGCGGCCATTGCCAAGATCCGCTCGATCAAGGCCCGCATCGATGAGGCCAAGATCGAGGAGAAGAAGGCTGAGCGGGCAGGCGACCTGGACAGGGTCGCGCAGATCCGTTACGGCGATCTCAACGATCTTTCCCGGGAGCTGGGGGCCTCCAATGAAGAGCTGGGGCGTCTGCAGAAAGAAAAGGCCATGCTTAAAGAAGAGGTCGATGACGAGGATATCGCCCAGATCGTTTCGAAATGGACAGGTGTTCCGGTCTCCAAGCTCATGGAGGCCGAGGCGCATAAGCTCTTAGAGATGGAGGAGCGCCTGAAGACCCGGCTGGTCGGTCAGGATGAGGCCCTGGAGTTGGTCTCGAGTTGCGTGCGCCGCGCGCGGACGGGTTTGAGTGATCAAAACAGGCCGCTGGGCTCTTTTATTTTTATCGGACCTACGGGCGTGGGAAAAACGGAGCTGGCCAAGGGCCTGGCGTGGTTTTTGTTCGATGATGAGAACGCCCTGATCCGCATCGACATGTCCGAGTATATGGAAAAGCATTCCGTGTCTCGCCTTATCGGCGCGCCTCCCGGCTACGTGGGATACGAAGATGGCGGCCAGTTGACCGAACGCGTCAGACGCCGACCGTACAGCGTTGTTTTGTTCGATGAGATCGAAAAGGCCCACCCGGATGTCTTTCATGTCCTTCTGCAGCTGCTTGACGATGGACGGCTGACCGATGGCCAGGGCCGGGTCGTCAACTTCAAGAACACGGTCGTGATCATGACCTCGAACCTGGGGACAGAGCTGCTGGCTGAAGAGAAAGATCCGGGGAGGGCCCGTGAAAAGATCCTGGAGCGGTTGAGGCAGCACTTCCGGCCCGAGTTCCTGAACAGGGTTGACGAGGTCGTTCTCTTCAGGCCCCTGGGCCAGGAGGATATCCTTAAGATCGTCGATATCCAGCTGGGGATCCTGCAGAAGCGCCTGGCGGATAAACACATTTTGATTTCCGTGAGTAAAGATGCTAAGATATTCCTCTCTCAGGAGGGCTTTGATCCGGTTTACGGCGCCCGACCCCTTAAGAGAGTCATCCAAAGACAGGTCCAGGATTTGATCGCCTTTGGCCTTTTGAAAGGGGACTTCAGGGAAGGCGATAAGATCCTTATCACTCACGGAAAGAAAGGGTTAGAGTTTAAAAAGGAGAAGTGAAAACCATGCAGACGACTTTTGTGGTGCGCCATATGGAAGAGAGTCCGGACATCAAGGCCTATTTTGAAGATCGGGTATCCAGGATCAGGAAGTACCTGATGCGTTTTAAGGAAGAGCTGACCACCCTGCATGCCAGCCTGGATAAAAATCCGCACAAAGGGGAATACTTCGCTTCATTGAGCCTCTATATCCCATCGGGCGCCCTGCATTGCCGTGAACGTGCCGAGGACGCAAAGGCCGCCTTAAGCGAGGCCTTTCTGGATATGGCGCGGCAGATCGAGAAGCACAAGGATAAGCTCACCCGCGAAAAGCGTCGCAAGCTCCGCTGAGATTTGGAATTGACAAACAGGAAGGAAGTGGTAACATTTCTTTTCTGGCAATCCAAATGGACGAGTGCTAAAAAGGTAGGAAGATGCCAAGAACCGCAGACCATGAGTCCAGGAGAAGGGACATCCTCTCGGCGGCCATTGAGCTGTATCTCAATACGGTCCAGCCGGTCTCTTCGGACTCGCTTCTCAAAAAGCGCCGGATGGCGCTGAGCTCGGCCAGCATCCGCAAGGCCTTTGCCGAGCTGGAAGATGCCGGGTATCTGATGCATCCGCACACCTCGGCCGGCCGGATCCCCACCGATGACGGCTACCGTTTTTACATCAACGTGCTGATGAAGAAAAAGAAGCTGTTGAGGCATGAGGCGGAGTTCATCGATAAGATCTACGAGCTCAAGGCCCGGGAGGTCGAAGACCTGCTTGCCGAGACGCCGGATATCATGGCGAACTTCACGCACTACGCCAGCGTTGTGTATTCGGACAAGGACGACCATGTCTATTTCGGAGGGTTCCGGTATATCTTAGAGCACCCCGAATTCAGCGACATCAAGAAGGCCCACATGGTCTTCGAGGCCCTTGAAAAAAAGGAAGAGCTTTTAGAGCTGATCAAGAGGAATTTTTCGGACAGGACGCAGGTCTATATCGGCAAAGAGACCGCCTGCCCTCAGATGGAGAATTGTTCGATCGTCGTGACCAAGTACGTCGGCCGCGGCCGCCAAGACGGCCGGCTGGCCCTGGTTGGCCCTAAACGCATGGCGTATGACAAGGTCATCCCGCTCATGGATTACATCGCGCAGGTCCTGACCGAGAGCCTGGAGAGGTTTTAGAGAATGTTTGCGAAAGACAGGCATAACAACCCCGAAGGCAAAAAGGATGAGAAGGTCGCGGAGTCGGGCCTTGAGAAGAACCACAAGGCGGGCAAGGAGCCGGTGACCCTGAGCCGCGATGAGTTCGAGGCGCTCCAGGCCCAGGCCGAAAAGGCCCAGGAGAATTGGGACCGCTGTTTGCGCCAGCAGGCGGATGTCGAGAATCTGCGCAAGCGCCTGGAGCGCGACCGTCAGGATTTCATTAAGTTCGCCAACGAGGAGCTGATCTTTGATCTTCTCAATGTCTTAGATGACCTCGAGCGGACCGTCGAACTTGCGCAGCACAAGCATGAAGACCTCTCCGCATTCCTGAAGGGAGTGGAGATGATCCTCGCCCACCTCTATGAGCTTTTAAAGAAGTACGGCGTCAAGCCCATCGACGCCCAGGGAAAGGTCTTCGATCCGCATTTTCACGAGGCGCTCATGCAGGCTTTTGATCAGACGCTGCCGGAACACACCGTTCTTGAAGAGATGCAGAAGGGCTACATGCTCCATGACCGGGTGATCCGCACGGCCAAGGTCAAGGTCTCCAAGCAGGGCCAGGAAGAGAAAGAGGGCGGGGAGCCGCCTGCGGCATAGGCGGCTCGCGACCTCATCAAAATAAAGGAATCGTAGTCAGAATAATTGAAGGGGGTAATAAAATGGCAAAAGCGATCGGGATAGACTTAGGGACATCCAATTCAGCAGCGTCCGTGATGGAAGGTGGCCGGGCAGCGATCATTCCTTCTGCGGAGGGCGCAGGCGTGGCGTCGGGGAAGGCGTTTCCTTCATTCGTGGCTTTCACCAAAGACGGCCAGAAGCTCGTCGGCGAACCCGCCCGGCGCCAGGCGTCGATCAACCCGGAGGGGACGATCTTCGCAGCCAAGCGGAAGATGGGCACGGACCATAAGTTCAAGGTCTACGGCAAAGAGTATTCGCCTCAGCAGATCTCGTCGTTCATCCTGCAGAAAGTCAAACAGGACGCCGAGGCATATCTCGGTGACAAGGTCGAAGAGGTGGTCATCACCTGTCCGGCCTACTTTGACGACAATCAGCGCACGGCCACCAAAGACGCCGGCGAGATCGCGGGCCTCAAGGTCCTGCGCATCATCAACGAGCCGACAGCGGCTTGTCTCGCTTACGGCCTGGACAAGGCGGGCAAGGAGCTCAAGATCCTTGTCTTCGATTTCGGCGGCGGAACGCTGGATGTCACCCTCATGGAGATGTGGAAAGAAGGCGGCTTCAAGGTCATGGCCACGAGCGGCGATACGCAGCTCGGCGGGACCGACATGGACAACGTCCTGATCGACTATATCGCCAAGGAATTCAAGCGCGATACAGGTATCGACCTTAAGAATGACAAGATGGCGATGCAGCGCTTAAGGGAGGCTTCGGAAAAGGCCAAGGTCGAGCTCTCCAGCACCTTAAGCACCGATATCAACCTGCCTTTCATCACGGCGGACGCGAGCGGGCCTAAGCATCTGACGATGTCGATCAACCGGGCCAAGCTCGAGGAGCTGGTGGCGCCGATCATCGATCGCTGCCGGGGCCCCTTGGAGCAGGCGCTTAAGGACGCGAAGGCCTCTTTTGAAAAAGAGGGCGCTTCGTTTTCGGACAAGGGGATCGACAAGATCATCATGGTCGGCGGCCCGACCCGCATGCCCATCGTTCAGAAATTCGTCGAGGATTATTTCGGCAAGAAGATCGAGCGCGGGGTCGACCCGATGGAGTGCGTGGCCATGGGCGCGGCGATCCAGGCGGCCATCATCAAGGGCGAGGTCAAGGATGTCCTGTTGCTCGATGTCACGCCCCTTTCGCTGGGGATCGAGACCCTGGGCGGCGTCAACACCAAGCTGATCGAGCGCAACACCACGATCCCGACGAAAAAGAGCCAGATATTTTCGACGGCGGCGGAAAACCAGACCGCGGTCACTGTGCGCGTTATCCAGGGCGAGCGCCAGATGGCGGACGCCGAGGGCAATGTTGAGCTCGGCCGTTTTGACTTAGTGGGGATCCCGCCGGCCCCCAGGGGGGTTCCTCAGGTTGAGGTCACTTTTGACATCGACGCGAACGGCATCGTGCATGTCCATGCGAAGGACTTAGGGACGGGCAAGGAACAATCCATCCGGATCACGGCGCCGAAGAAGCTCTCCAAGGAGGAGATCGACCGCATGGTCAAGGACGCCGAGAAGTTCGCGGCCGATGATTCCAAGCGCAAGGAAGAGGTCGAGGCGATCAATCAGGCGGACCAGCTCGTCTACATGACCGAGAAGTCCCTGAAGGAATACGGGGATAAGGTCAGCGCGGCGGACCGCAGCGCGATCGAATCGTGCGCCAATGACCTGAAAACGGCGATCAAGGATAAGAATATTGAGCGCATCAAAAAAGGGATGGAGGATCTGACCAAGGCCTCCCACAAACTGGCCGAGGAGATCTACAAGGCCTCGGCTCAGTCCAAAGGCCAGGGAGGTCCGGGTCCTT
>JBFZAX010000193.1:0-3445 GCA_041308805.1 Candidatus Omnitrophota bacterium
TGAGCTTCAGCTCGAGCTTCTCATACCCGCGGTCTAAATGATAAATACGCGTGACCTCGGTCTTGCCGCGGGCGACGAGTCCCGCCAAAATAAGCCCGGCGGACGCGCGCAGATCGGAGGCCATGACCGGCGCGGCGCTCAAGAATTTCACGCCGTGGACGATGGCGTACGGCCCCTCCCGCTTGATCTGGGCGCCCATACGGTTGAGCTCGGCGACGTGCATGAACCGGTCCGGATAGATCTTTTCGGTGATGATGCTGATGCCTCCCGTGATGCTCATGAGCGTCATGAACTGCGCCTGACAATCCGTCGGGAAGCCCGGATACGGCAGGGTGACGATGTCGAACGGCTTGAACTTGCGGCGCGTGCTCTTCACCAGGACGCTGTCTTTGGAAACCTTCAGCGGCACGCCGACGTCGCGGAGCTTTTCCAAAACCGCCGTCAGGTGCTCGGGGCAGACCTTCTTGACCAGGACCTCGCCGCGCGTCACGGCCGCCGCCATGATGAGCGTCGCCGCCTCGATGCGGTCCGGGATGACCTCATGGTCAACGCCGTGCAGTTCTTTGACCCCGCGGATCTCGATGGTCGGCGAACCCTCCCCTTTGATCTTCGCGCCCATCTTGATCAGAAAACGGGCCAGGTCCACCACCTCGGGCTCGCAGGCCGCGCTCTCGATGATCGTCGTGCCGCGCGCGAGCGTCGCGGCCATCATGACATTGCCCGTGGCCAGAACAGACGAACCGAACGAACCTCCCAGGTATATATGGTCCCCACGCAGATGCCTGGTCTCGGCGCAGACATAGCCTTCTTTGACCTGGATCCTGGCGCCGAGCTTCGCTAACCCCTTCAAGTGGAGATCGACGGGCCGCACGCCGATGACGCAGCCGCCGGGCAGCGAAACGCGCGCTTTCTTCAGGCGCGCCAGCAACGGCCCAAGGACGCAAAAAGACGCGCGCATGGTGCTGACGAGCTTATAAGGCGCCTCGAACTTCTGCAGGTCTCCGGGCCGCGCCACGACGGTGTGGTCCTTGGTCTCGATCGCCACGCCCAAATAGCGCAGGATCCTCAACATCGACACCGTATCGCGCAGGTCGGGGACGTTGCGGATGACGCAGCGGTCGCGGGTCAACAGCGTCGCCGCCAGGATCGGCAAAAAAGAATTCTTGGAGCCGGAGACCTCGACCGACCCCGAAAGCCGCACACCCCCCTCGATGACCAGCTTATCCATCGCTCCTCCTGCGCACCACGGCGACGCGGTCCAAACCTGCGTCGTCGGGGATGATCTCAATAGGATCCCAAATATCTTTATCTTCGAAGATCTCCCTCAAGCTGCCGGCCTGACCGTCGCCGATCTCCAAAAAGACCCAGCCGCCCGGATTCAGATAGTTGCGGCTGTCGGCCTCGATGCGCCGGTAAAAAACGAGGCCGTCCTTCCCGGCGAGCAGCGCCCGCTTGGGCTCATGGAGGACGTTCTCCGGCAGCCGCCGGTATTCCCGACGGGTGACGTAGGGAGGATTGGACACGACGGCATCAAAATAGTTAAAACCTTTCTGAAAAGCCCGGAAGAGATCGGACTTGAGGAAGACGATCTTCTCCTCCACCCCGTTGAGCCGGGCGTTGACGCGCGCCTGCGTGAGGCAGGTATCCGAAATATCCGCGGAATAGAAGGCCGCGCCCGGCAATTTCCCGGAGGCGGCGAGGGCGATGATGATATTGCCCGACCCCGTCCCCAAGTCCAGGATCTTGCCGCCCGGCTTGACGTGGCCGGCGAGGCGCTCCAGCATGACCTCGACTAAGATCTCCGTCTCCGGCCGGGGGACGAGGACGCCCGGCTTGACCTTCATCCGCAACCCCATGAACTCCGTCTCCCCCACGATATACTGGACAGGCTCGCCCGCCAGCCTTTTTTTCAACGACGATTCCAGCCCCCGCGCCTGGGCGCCGGTCAAGGGCGGCCGTTGCCGGTTCAGGTAAAGCTCGGGCCGGCCGCATCCGAATAATTTACAAAGAATGATCTCGAGGTCGTTCATGAAGCCGCCGCATCCGCGTGGATGAGCGCGTCGGTCAACTCGTCGAGGCTGCCGTTAAGGATCTCTTCTAACCGGTGCGAGGTGAACCCGATGCGATGGTCGGTCACCCGCCGGTCCGGAAAATTATAAGTCCGTATCTTCTCGCTGCGATCGCCGGTCCCGACCTGGGAACGGCGCATCTCAGACATCTCGATCTGCTTTTTGGAGATCATCTCGTCCATCAGGCGGGTGCGCAGGACGCGCATGGCCTTGGCCTTGTTCTTGATCTGGGAACGTTCGTCCTGGCAGGTGACGACGAGGCCGGAGGGCAAATGGGTGATGCGCACCGCGGAATCGGTCGTGTTGACATGCTGGCCCCCGTGGCCGCCGGCGCGGTAGACGTCGACCCTCAAGTCCTTGGGGTCGATGGAAAACTCCGTCTCCTCGGGCTCCAGGAGCACCGCCACGGTCGCCGCTGACGTATGGATGCGCCCCGAGGCCTCTGTCGTCGGCACCCGCTGGACGCGGTGGACACCGCTCTCAAACTTCAGGCGCTTGTAGGCGTCGCGGCCGCGAACGCCGAAAACGACTTCCTTAATGCCCCCCAGGTCCGTCGGGCTGATCGCCATCAGCTCGATCGCCCAGCTCTTGGCCGCCCCGTACTTGGTGTACATGCGGTAAAGGTCCGCGGCGAAGAGCGACGCCTCCTGGCCGCCGGTGCCGGCCCGCACCTCGACCATGCAGTTACGGTTCATGTCGGGATCGTCGGGGGTCAGGAGCCGCTCGAGCTCCTGCTCCAGGGAAGTCCGGCGGCTTTCCAGCTCGCGGACCTCCTGCTCCGCCAGCTCCAGGAATTCCTTGCCGTGGCTGCGGTCGGTCAGGATATGGCGCAGCTCCTGGACCTGCCGGCTGACATCCAACAGCTTCTCGTAGAGCCTGACCGCGGGCGCGATCTCAGAGAGCTCCCTGGCGTGCCTGGCGCATAAGGCGGAGTCCGCCAAGACGGCCGGGTCTGCCAGGAGCCCCTCCAGTTCATCGCGCTTTAGGCGCAGCTGCTCGAGCTTCGGGTTCATTTCTCTTTCTTATACTTCTTCAGGAACTTCTCGACGCGTCCGGCGGAGTCGACGAACTTCTGCTTGCCCGTGAAGAACGGGTGGCACTTCGAACAGATATCGACGCGGCTGCTGGGCTTGGTCGACCGGGTCTGGATGACCTCGCCGCACGCGCAGATGATCGTCGCGTCCTTGTATTGGGGATGAATCTTCTCTTTCATGCTGCCTCCTGGTGTGCTTCTTTCACTCGTTTGGTTTCGTTCGAAAAAATGAATAACATCTCAGGGTCTCAAGTCAGTCGATAGTCTATAGTCGATGGTCTATGGTCAAAACCTAAGACGTCAGGTTAAGGAGGTTACGAACGTTAAGAAGGTTAAGGACGTT
>JBFZAX010000194.1:0-6727 GCA_041308805.1 Candidatus Omnitrophota bacterium
GCCGAAGGCGGTCGCCCCGCTTCGCGGGGCAGGGGTGCGGGGACAAAAATTTTCCTTGTCAAGAGAGTGTGGCGTCTGAATTCGCTATGCCCCTTATCGGGGCATCACGCGAATTCCGGCATCCACAAATTTTCTCCTGGTCGGAAAAAACTATGGTAGTGGCGTCGGATCAGGCTGCTCGGCTTATCGCCTCGCGACGCCTGCTCCGACGTCCACAAAAATTTTCCTTGTCGGAAAATTTTTGTGGAGCAGATGGGATTCGAACCCACGACCCCCACGTTGCGAACGTGATGCTCTCCCAGCTGAGCTACTGCCCCGAAATCGTTGCCGGCGCTCGATTCTCCCGGGCGCCAAAAATATCCCAAAAGCCCTTTTCCTGGCTTCAGCGTGCGGAAGCGCTGCGGTAATTGCCGATCGTCTGAAGATTCACCTGCGGATTCGCGTAGCTGAAATTAGCGCTGCGATTATAACGCAGCTGCAGGACAAAAAGAGATACTCCATCGGTCGGAGAGCCAATGCTGAAATTCGTGACCCTTTCCGATAAAACATCATAAGAATTGACGTTGGAATCAGGATATCGCCGCAGCTGGCCGTTGTTGCTATACCAGCGATACATGATCCAGGACGCATCGTCGGCCCGAGCGTTCAAATTCTTATCGATCCTGATCTGATACTCGTGAGAACTCCCCGGAGGAGTATACCTGTAAGGCAGATTGGCGACGTCGCCGATCCCCCGATTGATATCCTTCAAAACAAGGTTTACGATCGGAGCTGCCTCTCCCATGAGCGCGGCCTCCATATCCGTCTGGGTGTAGATCCGCCTCATGCCCAATTCCATGGAGATGCCCGCCGTCAGGACGACTGACAGCAATAAAACGGCCATGATGAGCTCAACCATCGTCATGGCCCTGCGGTTTGCCAAAAAGAGGATCAGTCGCATCGCACCTGGACGGTCACCTTTCTGTACTCCGTGTTCACGGGGCCGGGATCGACCTTGTAACGGACCGAATATCCCGTATGCATCGCCGCATCCCACCCTGTCCACGCTCCGGTCGGCAATAAAGTGTCCGACGCATTTCCCGCGTACCACCGGTCGGCCCGGATTTCCCGCCGCATGACCTCGATACGCTCGCGCGCGATCTCCATGGCCTTCGATCTCCTCTTCGAACGCTCGACCAGATAACGGGCCGAAAGGAAAGTCGCGAAAAAACCCACGGCGACCAGCGACAGGATCACGGTCGCCACCACGATCTCCACCAGCGTAAACCCCCTGCGACGGCGCGCGTTCATGCACTCCTTTACGGACAGGGCGACCCGCTGCAGACAGGGTCCGCGGGAGTCGCACCGATGGCCCACGAGCGGTTGCCGCCGGCCCGCGACGCGTTGGCGGAAAAACTCCCTCCGCCGGCGACCGAAAATACCCAATTATTGCTGCGCAGGTCGAGGCTGAGATTGGCATTGATCTGCGGCAGCGAAGAGGTCGTGGAGCCGTTAGGATAATAGACCCCGAACTTGCTCCTATAGTAGCGGTTCGCCGCCCGCAGCAGCTTCAACGAAGAGACCGCTTCTTTGTCCAACGCCTGCTCCTTCATATTCAGGTAACTCGGGATCCCCAGGCTCGCCAGGATCCCGACGATCACGACGACGATGATAAGCTCCATCAACGTGAAACCGTCTCTGCCGCGGCTACGGTGTCCCATCGCTCCTCCCGAAAGGCTCATAGGTATCCCGCTGTCCCGCCCAAGCGGCCATCGCCCGTCAGGTTGAGCGAATAGGCGACCGACGAGTCGGGGCTTTTGCCGCCTGAGGTGCAACGGTCCGCCGAAGCGGTATAGGAAGCGCCGCCGCCGGAAACGCCGTAACGGAAATAAAAACTCGTATTGCAGGCGGTCGGGACGCTGACGTTCAACCCGCCGACCGAAGAGGCGTAATACGAATACTCCTGGCGGTAGGCTTCCTGCGCGGAGCGGATCGCCCCCATCACGCTTCGGGCCTCGGCGCTGCGGCTCTTCTCCACCACTTTCGTGAATTGTGGGATAGCCAATGACGCCAAGATCCCGATCACGATCACCACGATGACCAGCTCCGTCAAATTCAAGCCTTTTTTGTTCATCCCCGACTCCTTCCTCTGGGCCTACGCATCCCTGGACTGCGGGCAAGAGATCCCTAACTTTTTACTGCAATAAAAACAGCTGTTGAAATCCAGGTCATCGGCGCAGGCCGGGCCCGTGAAATCCCTCGTCCGCTCCTGCAAAAAACGATGCATCGTCTCCTGGAACATCTCGAGCCCCTCATCAAAAGAGACATTCGCCAACGAACAGATCCTCAGCCGCCGCTCCACCGAAGGCTCTACGCCGTAAACCGTCAGGAAACAACAGAAATGGACGCTCCCATCGACATCGATGGTCACGGCGCGCTGGGACTGGTTAGCGCACATGACCAGATGGGCAGAGGCGACCAGCGCCTCGCTCAAGAAGACCGGCACGCTCAGGCGCTTCCAAAAAAAATTGCCCTGGGAACGGCGAAAAGCCTGCAGACGGTTCAAAAGGCCCTGCCGCTCTTGCCGGCCAAGAACGAGATCGTTCTCCTGCGCGTTGGCGCAGGGAAGAACCGTCGTAAAATTCACATGGGAAGCTCCGAGCCTTTTGGCCAGAAAGACGACCTCCGGAAATCGATCCGCATTGAGACGGTTCAGACACGCGTTCAGCCCAAAAGGAATATTTAAGCGGCGGCAAAGAGCTGCCCCTTTCAAAGCGTCCTGAAAAGAACCGGAACCGCGCACTTCTTCATGGACCGACCGCCGGGCGCTGTCCAGGCTGATATTGACGGTCCTGATGCCTTTCCGGTGTGTCGCCAGCAGGCTTTCTTTTTCAAGGAGCAGGCTTCCGTTGGACGAAAAAGTCAAAGGGATCTTCTCGCCGGCCGCCAGACGAAAGACTTCGCCCAGGCTTTCGTAAAGAAAAGGCTCCCCTCCGGTCAAATGGATGTACTCGACACCCAAGCGCCGCCCCCCGGAAACAGCCTTTTCAACGAGCACGAAAGGCAGGTGTCTTGAGGCGACGCCTCCGCGTAAACAATGCCTGCAATTCAGATTGCAAGCGGTTGTAACGACAAAAATCAGTCCTATCACGGCTTTTACGGCATTATTTTACCAATAAAAATGCTCCGGTGCAAGTCTTTCCGCGACTTCTTGCACCGGAGCATGTTAAAAACGCGACTCAACCGTCGCAGACGGCCTATAAAAGATTATAGGAATGGCGTGCCGGCCGCATCGGCGCTGATGGTGCCACCCTGCTGGATTTCAACAACATACGCACCCACTCCGGGGTTCTCGAGGGTGTTACGCGTGGCGCGCGCCACGACCGTCGCTTCCGTGCCTATCGCACCGCCACCTACCGCAGCAAAGGTGAAATATCTGCCCGTTTGCATGTTCAGGTCCAGCGCGGTGGTCGATCCGGTGAATGCGGAATACTGAGCCGAATACCGCATCTGGGATTCTCTCATGTTCCCCAACACGGACTTCGCCTCTGCAGCGCGGCCCTTTTCCACGACCCGGATGTACCTCGGCAAGGCGATGGACGCCAGGACGCCGATGACGATGACGACGATGATGAGCTCCAGCAAAGTAAAACCTTTCCTTGCGCTTCTTTTCATCTCTTCCTCCTCCTTTGTTTGCTTCTTTATTTACTAACTCTCCCTTTGGGACAAATGATCAGAACGATGAGGCCCTACGCGCATCACCTCCCTCAAGTTTTTATGATACCACTTATTTATTTCCCGTCAACTATCCAGATTTCATGAAAGCCATACTGAAGATCGGCAGAAAGATCGATATGACCATCGCGCCGATGATGATGCCGACAAAGACGATCATCAGCGGCTCGAACAGGGTCGCGACGCGGGCGATGAACGTCGCCAGAAACTCCTGGTAATATTTCGAGATCCTCTTGAGCATGTTCGCCAGCTCTCCGATCTCTTCACCGATCGCCACCATCTGGATCACCATCGGGGTAAAGATATCGCTCTTCTCCATCGGGGTCGCCATGCTGCGCCCCTCCTTGACGCTCTTCTTGATGAAACCGATGTTCTCCCTCATCCGCATCGACTCGGCGCTTCGCTCCGAGATCTCCAGGGCGTAGAGGATCGGGACGCCGCTTTCGATCAATATGGACATCGTGGTCGTAAAACGCTCCAGCAACAGATACCTGTAGATCTCCCCGAGGATCGGCGTCTTGAACCGCACGTTCTCCAGGATCCTGTCAAAGGGGGGCTTCGAAGAGAACTTCCTGAAAAGATAGACGATCAGCGCGACGCCCCCCACCAGCCAGAAGAGCCTTTTCGTGAGGATCTCGCTGAAACCGATCAGCACCCGCGTCGCCAAAGGCAGCTCGACGCCAAAGGAGGTCAGGATCTTGGCGAATGTCGGGACGATCTTCAGGACGAAGAAAACGACCGCCGAGAGCGACACAAAGAGGAGCACACCCGGATACATCAGGGCCGAGATGATCTTGCTGCGGAACGCAGCGTCCTCTTCCAGATAGAACGCGAGTCTCTCTAAGACGTTAGGCAGGTTTCCGCTCGCCTCGCCCGTCTCCACCAGGTTGATCCACAAGGACGGAAAGATCTCCGGATACTTAGCGAGGGAATCCCTGAGCGTGCGCCCTCCCTCCATTTCCTGGCGCACCTGAGCGATGACCGTAGAAAGCTTCTTGCTGCTGACCTGCTTAAGGATGATGTCCATCGACCTCAAGAGGCTGACCCCGGCGGAAAGGAGCATCGCCAGCTGACGGGCGAACAGGATCCGGTCGCCATCCGTCACCCCGCTGTGGGTGAACTGGCTGCGGGCCCTTGACGAGGCATCCTTGACAGAGGTCGGCTCTTTTTTGGAAACGTCAAAAGGGATGATCGAAATGACGAAAAGCTCCTTGCGTTGAAGCTGCAGGAGGACTTCGTCCTGGCCCGGCCCTTCCAGGATCCCGGTCTCTTTTTCGCCGTTGCGCTTGCGCGCGATGTAAGAGAATTTCGGCATCAGTCAGACCCCACAGTGGCGCTCAGGGACTCTTCCAAGGACGTGATCCCCTCTTGGACCTTCTTGATGCCGCTCTCGTAAAGGGTCAGCATCCCTTTGGACCGCGCCTGCCTCTTGACCTCGTCGGCATCGGTGTTTTTGGCGATCAGCTGCTTGATCTCGTCGTCAAAATACAGGACCTCCCCGATGCAGGTCCGGCCCCGGTAGCCGATATGGTTGCACCGTTCGCACCCCTTTGCCCGATAGATCAGGTCCACCCCCAGGCCAAAGCGCTGGCGCTCTTCGGGGGTCGGCTCATAAGCCTCCTTGCACTCCGAACAGAGTTTTCTCACCAGCCTCTGGGCGACGACGAGGATCAGGGAAGGGATCAGCAGATACGGCTCGACCCCGATGTCGATCAGGCGCGTCAAGGCCGAAGAAGCGTCATTGGTGTGGAGGGTGCTGAAGACGAGATGGCCGGTCAACGCCGAACGCACGCAGATCTGCGCTGTTTCAAGGTCGCGGACCTCGCCGACCATCATGATATCAGGGTCTTGCCTCAAGAACGAGCGCAAGGCGGAAGCAAAGGTCAGACCGATCTCGGGCTTGATCTGGACCTGGTTGATCCCTTCCATATGATATTCGACTGGGTCTTCAACAGTCACGATGTTCTTTTCCGGGCTCTTGATCTCGCCCAGCGCCGCGTACAGCGATGTCGACTTCCCGCTTCCCGTGGGCCCTGTCAAAAAGACCAGGCCATAAGGATGGCGGATCGCCCGGCGGAATACCTCCAGCTGCTGAGGAAGGAAGCCCATCTGGCCCAGGTCATGCACCACCCCCTCTTTATCCAAGATCCTCATGACCACTTTTTCTCCATAGATCGTCGGCATCATCGCGATGCGCAGGTCGATGTTACGGCCTTCGATGCGCACCGTAAAGCTGCCGTCCTGAGGCAGGCGCTTTTCGGCGATGTCGAGCTTCGAGAGGATCTTGATCCTGGAGACGATGGGCAGGTGCAGATGTTTGGCCGGCGGGGGGATCTCATGGAGGACGCCGTCGATGCGGTAGCGCAGACTGATGCGTTCCTTGAACGGCTCGATATGGATATCCGATGCCCGCTCATCGATGGCCTGCTTGATGATCAGGTCGACCAGCTTGACGACCGGCGCCTCCTCGGCGCGGGCGATCAGGCGGTCGATGCTCAGCTCCTCGGCCTCGATCTCGATCGCGCTGACCTCGTATTCGTCCTTGGACGAATACGAATCGTTGACCGCCGCCTTCAGGATATCTCTCTTGCCGAAGAAATCTTCGATCGCCTTGAGGATCTCGGACTTGGTGGCGATGACCGGGTTGACCTCGCAACCCGTCACTTTGCGCAGGTTATCGATCAGGATGACATCCAGCGGGTCCGTCAAGGCCACTGTCAGGGAATTCAGATGTTTCGACAGCGGCAAGACGGCGTTCTTGATGGCGAACTCTTTGGTGATGCACTGGTCCAGGTTCTGGTCGGCCGCGGGCTTCAGGAGCCCCGCCCCCATGGTAACATAAGGCAGATTAAGCTGCTTGCCCAGGGCGACGACGACATCTTCCTCGCTGGCAAACCCCATTTTCAACAAGATCTCACCGAGCCTGCCGCCTTCTTTGGCCTGGATCTTGATGACCTCGTCCAACTGGCTCTGGGTGATGATCCCCTCCTTGATGAGGATCTCACCTATAGAT